>NZ_JBCLVN010000008.1:0-108089 GCF_039548315.1 Cellulomonas olei | reverse complement strand
GTTGCAACAACCACCTGACTCCAAGCCCGCGAGGGCAGCATCCACCGCAATCTCGACGGCGGGGGCGCTAGCGTTCCCGTCATGGCACCGGAGACCGCCCGTCGCACCGCGCTCGAGATCGCCGTGCAGGACCTCGCGGGCTACCGCGTCGCCGCCGGCGCCGGTGCCGCACGGACCGAGCTGTGCGTCGCGCTCGCCGCGACCGGCGGGCTGACCCCCAGCGCCGGCCTGCTCGCCGCGCTGGTCGCCGAGCGGGACGCCCGCTCCGCGCGCGGCGCGCACGCCACCGGGATCCACGTGCTGGTCCGCCCGCGGCCCGGCTCGTTCGTGTACGACACCGCCGAGGTGGACGTGCAGGTGCGGGACGTCCGGGCGGCGGTGGCCGCCGGGGCGGACGGCGTCGTCGTCGGGGTGCTGACGCGCGACGGCCGGGTCGACACCGGGGCGCTGTCCGCGCTCGTCGAGGCGGCGGCCGGCCGCGAGGTCACGTTCCACCGCGCGGTCGACGCCGTGGACGACCCGTTGCCGGTGCTCGACGCCCTGGCCGCGGCGGGCGTCACGCGCGTGCTGTCCTCGGGCGGCGCGGCCCGCAGCATCGACGGCGTGCGCCGGCTGGCCGCGATGGTCGAGCACGCGCGCGGGGCGGTGCAGGTGATGGCCGGCGGCGGGGTGCGCCCGGTCGACATCGGGGCGCTCGTCGCCGCCGGGGTCGACGCCGTGCACCTGTCCGCCAGCCGCCCCGTCGCGGGGGACGGCGGCCCGGGCGGCGGCGGCGCGGCGGGCCACACGGTCACCGACCCGGACGTCGTCGCGGAGGCCGTCGCGGCGCTCGCGCGCGCCTGACCGGCCCGGCGCGGCCGCTCCGGCCGCAACCGGGCCCCGCGTACGCGATCATGGTCCGGTGCCCGTGACGATGCGTGACGTCGCTGCCCGCGCCGGGGTCTCGGTGAAGACCGTCTCCAACGTGCTCAACGGCTACAAGTACCTGCGGCCGGAGACCCAGGCCCGCGTCGAGGCGGCGATCGCCGAGCTCGGGTACCGCATGAACATGTCGGCCCGGCAGCTCCGCAAGGGGCGCACCGGCATGATCGGCCTGGCGCTGCCGGAGCTGTCGCTGGCGTACTGGGGCGAGTTCGCCGACATGGTGATCGCCGCCGCGGAGGACCACGGGCTGCGGGTGCTCATCCAGCCGACGGGTGCGACGCGCGCGGGGGCGCTGGCGGTGCTGGACGGGTCCCAGCGCCGCATCACGGACGGCCTGCTGTTCTCCCCGCTCGGCCTCGACCCGGAGGACGTCGACCTGCTCGACGTCGACTTCCCGCTCGTCCTGCTCGGCGAGCGCATCTTCGGTGCACCGGTGGACCACGTGACCATGGCGAACGTCGAGGCCGCCAAGGCGGCGACCCTGCACCTCGTGGAGCAGGGCTGCACCCGGATCGTCGCGCTCGGGGCCCGCCTCGAGGAGACGATGGGCTCCGCCACGCTGCGGTACCGGGGGTACCTCGAGGCGCTGGAGGAGGCGGGCATCGAGCCCGACCTGCGGCTGGTCGTGCGCGCCAGCCCGTGGACCCGCTCGGGCGGCGCCGAGGCGATGGCGCAGGCGCTCGACGCGGGACCGGTGGACGGGGTGTTCGCCATGAACGACGCCCTGGCGTTCGGCGCGGTCCACCTGCTGCACGAACGGGGCCTGTCCGTGCCGCGGGACGTCGCGGTCATCGGGTTCGACGACGTCGCGGACGACGCCTACTACGAGCCGCCGCTGTCGTCGATCGCGCCGGGGCAGGAGCAGATCGCCCGGGAGGCGGTGCGGCTCCTGGCCGGCCGGATCGCCGGCGACGACGCCCCGCCCCGCCTGGTGGTGGCGGACTTCTCCCTGCAGGCGCGCCGCTCGAGCGTGCGGCGCTAGGTCACAGCCCGGTCACGATCCGCTCACAGCGGGCCCGTGCTCCTGGACGGCGCTAGTACATCGATGTACGTTCCGGGTACCGCCCTGGCGACGACGCCCTGGCGGGGGTCGTGGTCGAGGAGGATCACCGTCACATGAAGCGGCTGTTGTACTCGCAGCGCCTGGCGCCCTACTTCTTCATCCTGCCGTTCCTGCTCACGCTGCTCGCCTTCTGGCTCGTGCCCGTCGGCCGCTCCGTGCTCATGAGCTTCCAGGAGGTCCTGTACGGGCAGGCGACGTTCATCGGGACCGACAACTACGAGCGGCTGTGGCGCGACCGCGTGTTCTGGCAGGCGGTCTTCAACTCGGTCCGCTACATGGTCCTGACCCTCGTCCTGCTCATCCCGATCCCGATGATCCTGGCGTCCATCGTCAACGCGAAGGTCGGCAGCTCCCGGGTCAAGGGGTTCTTCAAGGCGTCGCTGTTCGTGCCCGCGCTGACGTCCGTCGTCGTCGCCGGCATCGTGTTCCGGCTGATGTTCTCGGAGACCGAGTCCGGGCTCATGAACCAGGTCGTCGGGTTCTTCGGCTTCGGCCCCGTGCGCTGGCTGCGTGAGGACCTCACCGGCCTCGCGGCGCTGCTGCTGCTCGCCCTGTGGCGGTGGACCGGCGTCAACACGATGTACTTCCTCGCCGGCATCCAGGCCATCCCCTCCGACTACTACGAGGCCGCGGCGCTGGACGGCGCGAACAAGGTGCAGCGCTTCCGGCACGTCACGGTGCCGGGGCTCAAGCCGACCATCGTCTACGTCACCACCATCAGCGTGTACGGCGGCCTGGCGATGTTCCTCGAGAGCTTCATGCTCTACGCCGGCAACGCCTCCCCCAACAACCAGGGGCTCACGATCGTCGGCTACCTGTACCGCAAGGGCATCCAGGAGAACGACCTCGGGTTCGCGTCCGCCGTCGGCGTCGTGCTCCTCGTGCTGGTCCTGACCATCAACCTCACCCAGCTCATAGCGACGGGCACGCTCAAGAGGGAGTCGGTGCGATGACGCTCCAGCAGGAACGGACCGCCCAGCGGCCGGTCGAGCAGCCCGGGGCCGCGCCCCGCATGTCCCGCCGCACGGCGGGGATCATCCAGGGCGCGATCCTCCTCGCCATCGCCCTCGTCTCGCTGGTGCCGCTCGCGGCCATCACCATCGGGACGTTCCAGGACGGCAACGAGATCATGCGCAACGGCATCTCGCTGACGCCCGACCTGTCGTCGCTGAGCCTCGACAACTACGTCATGCTCTTCACCGACTCCGGGCTGTACTTCCAGTGGTTCTGGAACAGCCTCGTGCTGACGGTCGTGCAGGTCGCCGGCACCCTGCTCATCAGCTCGTTCGTGGCCTACGGGTTCGCCATGTACGACTTCAAGGGCAAGAGCATCGGCTTCGTGATGGTGCTCATCATCATGACGGTGCCGTTCGAGATGCTGATGCTGCCGCTGTACATCCAGGTCAACAACATCGGCGCGGCCGACCAGTACTGGATCGTCGTCCTGCCGTTCCTCGCGCAGGCCGTGACGATCTTCTTCTTCCGGCAGTACTTCCTGGGCGTGCCCAAGGAGATCCTCGAGGCCGGCCGCATGGACGGCGTCACGGAGTTCGGCATCTTCTTCAAGCTCGTGGTGCCGATCGCGAAGCCGGCGTTCGCGGCCATGGCGATCCTCAACGGCATGATGACGTGGAACAACTTCCTGTGGCCGCTGCTGGTGCTGCGCTCGGCCGAGAAGTTCACGCTCCCCATCGGCCTCAACACGCTGCTGACGCCCTACGGCAACAACTACGAGCTGCTGATCATCGGCGCGTTCTTCTCGCTCATCCCGCTGCTGATCCTGTTCCTCGCGTTCCAGCGGTTCTTCATCGAGGGCATGACCGCCGGCGCGGTCAAGGGCTGAGCCTCCCGTCCCCACCCCACCGACCGGTGACCGGTCGGCCCTGCAGTTCCCGACACAGAGGAGTACAACGATGCACTTCCGACGGAGTCTGGCCTTCGGCGTGGCGGGCCTCGCCGTCGCCGCGCTCGCTGCCTGCAGCGGCGGCGGTGGTGGAGGCGGCGGTGACGCCGAGGGCGGCGAGGTCCTCGCCGGCCAGGAGGCGCCCGAGGGCGCCACGAAGCTCAACATGTGGGTGTTCGCCGAGCTCCACGCGGCGTTCTACGACCAGATGGCGGCCTCGTGGAACGAGGAGAACCCCGACAAGACCATCGACCTCGACGTGACCGTCTACCCGTACCAGGACATGCACGACAAGCTGTCCCTCGCGGTGAACTCCGGCCAGGGGCTCCCGGACCTGGTGGACATCGAGGTCAACAAGTTCTCGAACTTCGTCAAGGGCGACAACCCGCCGCTGGTGGACCTCACCGACGCGGCGCAGCCGTACGTCGACGACATCGTCCAGGCGCGGCTCGACCTCTACAGCCGTGACGGGAAGATCTACGGCTTCCCGACCCACGTCGGCGCGTTCGTCGCGTTCTACAACACCGAGCTGCTCGAGGGCGCCGGCATCGACTACACGACCATCAAGACCTGGGACGACTTCGCCGAGGCCGGCGCGACGTACAACGCCGCCACCGGCAAGGCGTTCGGCACGGCGAACACCGGCGTGATGTTCACCGAGCCGCTCATGATCGCCCAGCTCGGCGGGCAGCTCTTCGAGGACGACGGCGCCGGCGCCGTGGCCGTCGACAGCCCCGAGGTCGTCGAGGCCCTCGAGAACTTCCGTGCCATGCAGGAGTCCGGGGCGATCTCCACGATCCCCGGCGGCAGCCCGGACTCCGAGGAGGCGTACGGCGCCATCAACAACGGCGACTACGCGGCGATCGTCTACCCCGCCTGGTACACCTCGCGGTTCGTCGACTACATGCCCGACCTGGCCGGCAAGGTCGCCATCGCGCCCGCGCCGCAGGTCGAGGGCTCCGACACGCTGACGATCGGCGGCGGCGGCACCGGCACCGCGGTCCCCGCGGCCTCCGAGAACAAGGACCTCGCGTCCGAGTTCGTCGCCTACGCCAAGCTCTCGCCCGAGGCCAACGTCGCCGTCTGGCAGGTGCTCGGCTTCGACCCGGTCAACATGTCCGTGTGGGAGGACGAGGCCGTCACGCACGACCCCGAGAACAAGTTCAACGAGTACTTCGAGACGAACCTGTTCGACGTCCTCAACTCGGTCAAGGACGGCATCGGCCACTTCCAGTCGTTCTCCAACCCGGACCTGCCGGCCGTGGACAACTGGTTCCGCACCGTCACGCTGAACGAGATCTACGAGAACGGCACGCCCGTTCCCGACGCGCTCCAGCAGGCGCAGGCCGACCTGCAGAACGAGCTCGGCCAGTAGCACCCCCGCGGGCTCCCGCCCGCACGCAGGACCCTCGCACGGGGCGGTCCGGCCGGCACCACCGGCCGGGCCGCCCCGTCGACGTGCGCCGGGCCGTGCGCAGATCCGGCCGCCCTGCGCCGAGCACCCGCTAGCGTCGGCACTCCGTCCCGGGCCCGAGCGAGGAGGCACCGTGCCCACGTCCGAGGCGACTGCGCCGGCGCGGCCTCGGCCACGAGGGCCCGTCGGGCCGTTCCTCCGTGAGATCGCGATCGTCCTGGTCAGCGCGGTGGTGCTGTCCTGGGTGGTCAAGACGTTCCTGGTGCAGGCGTTCTTCATCCCCAGCGCGTCCATGCACGACACGCTGCTCGAGGGCGACCGCGTGCTGGTGAACAAGCTCGCGCCCGGCCCGTTCGACCTGCACCGCGGCGACATCGTGGTGTTCGCCGACCCCGGCGGCTGGCTGACCGACCAGGACATCCCGGAGACCAACGCCCTGCAGGACGTGCTCATCGTCATCGGCCTCATGCCGCAGCAGTCCGAGGACCACCTCATCAAGCGCGTCATCGGCCTGCCCGGCGACCGCGTGGCCTCCGCGGGCGACGGCTCGCCCGTCACCGTCAACGGCGTCGCGGTCGACGAGTCCGCCTACCTCGCCCCCGGCGCGAGCCCCAGCGAGATCGCCTTCGACGTGACCGTCCCCGAAGGCTCGCTGTGGGTGATGGGCGACAACCGCCAGCACTCGCACGACTCGCGGTCGCTCGACCTCGATCGCGACGGCAGCGGCTTCGTTCCCGTCGATCGCGTGGTCGGCTCCGCGTTCGTGCGGCTGTGGCCGGCCGACCGGGTCGGCCTGCTGCGCAACCCCGGTCACGCGTTCGCGGACGTGCCGGTACCAGCCCGGCTCCGCTGAGCCCGAGCGACCCCGGGGGGCGAGCCGCCACGTGCTCACCTGTCATGACCGCGCGGACCTCGCTCGACCCCCGGACCTGAGCCCACGGTCGGAGAGTCCGGTGGGGATCTGCTCGCCGTCCGTGCTCGTGACGCCGGGCTGCGCGGGCGACGCCGTCGCCTCGAGTCGATCCGGAGGGGGTCGCGGCGTCGGTCAGCGGAACCGGCGACCCTCGTCGCGGCGGTAGGCGCCCACCGCGAGCACGGCGAACACCACGGTCCACGACAGGAGCACCGGCAGTGCCGCCGGCGAGCCCTCCGCGCCGGTGGTCACCTGCACCACCAGGTCGCGCGCGGCCCTCGAGGGCAGGCCCTGCGAGATCAGGTCGAGCCACCGCGGGAAGATCTCCGGCGGCATGAAGAGTCCGCCCGCGAACGCGAGCGGGAACAGCACCGCCTGCACCACGGCGATCGCCGCCTTCGACGACAGCGCGTACCCGATCGCCAGCCCGAGCAGCGTGAACGGCACCGCGACGACCGGCACCATGGCGAGCCCGCCGAGCGCGCGGCCGGGCGAGGTCGACGCCGACGTCAGCAGCACCGCGATGAGCACCACCGGCACCTGCGCCAGCAGGCAGAACAGGACGGCGTTCGCGATCCGGCCCGCGAGCCGCGGTCCGGCGCCGGCCGGCAGGGTCCGCACGTACGGGTCGAACGCGAGCTGCCGGTCCTCGGCCACGCCTGCCCCGAGCGTGAACAGGCACGCGGACATCACCGCGAACGTCCCGAGCTGGGCCACCGCGCCGACCGACGCGAGCGGGTCGTCCGCGACCGCCCGCTGCGGCACCACGAAGAACAGCAGCGCCAGCCCCGGGAACAGCATGTTGCCGATCAGGGCGATCGGGACGCGCACGGTCTCCAGCACCTGGAACCGAGTGTGCAGCCAGGCGAGCCGGAGCCACGGGCGGGTCGCGGCGACGGGCGGGGTCATCGCGCCTCCTCCGGGGTCGTCCGAGCGCCGTCCGGCCCGTCGGCGGTGAGCGCGAGGAACGCCTCCTCCAGGGACGCGCCGCGCACCTCGAGGTCGCGGAACGCCACCTCGGCGCGCACGAGGTCCCGCACGACGGCGTCCGCGTCGGACGCGAGCAGCACGGTCCGCCGGCCCTCGCGCCGGACGTCCAGCACCCCCGGCAGCGCGGCGACCCGCGCCTCGTCGGCGGGCGGCAGCTCGATGAGCACCCGGCGCGCCGCCGCCATCGCCAGCACCGCCGGCAGCGTGTCGTCCACCAGCACCCGCCCGGACCCGATGACGACCACCCGGCGCGCGAGGGCCTCGATCTCCTCGAGGTAGTGGCTGGTCACGACCACCGTGGCGCCGCCCGCCTGGTAGTCGCGCAGCGCCTGCCACAGCACGTGCCGCGCCTCGACGTCCAGGCCGGTCGTCGGCTCGTCCAGCAGCACCACGCGCGGCCGCCCCACGAGCGAGAGCGCGACCGCGAGCCTCCGCCGCTGCCCGCCCGAGAGGCCGCCGGTCTGCCGTCGGGCGAGGCCCGTCAGATCGAACCGCTCCAGCACCTCGTCGCGCGGCATCGGGTCCGGGTAGTGCCCGGCCACCAGGTCCACGACCTCACCCACACGCAGCGTCGACGGCAGGCCCGTCTCCTGCGGCGTGGTCCCCAGGCCGGTGCGCGACGCGGGGTCCCGCGGGTCGCCGCCGAGCAGCCGCACCGTGCCGGAGTCCGGCCGGCGCAGCCCGCCCAGCAGCGACAGCAGCGTCGACTTGCCCGCGCCGTTCGGGCCGAGCAGCCCGACGAGCTCCCCCTCGCCGACCGTCAGGGACACGTCGTCCAGCGCGGTCACGGGGCCGTAGCGGCGCGTGACGTGGTCGACCTCGATCACGGGTGTCACGGGGGACGAACCTACGGACGTCGGAGGCGCCGGCACAACCGGCACCACCACGACGGGGTCCCGCCGCGACCACGAACCGGGAGCGAAGGTCGCGGTGTCGTCAGCACCTCCGACGGGCACCTGATCCAGATCCCGCCCGGAGACGAGTGCGACGCCGCGCTGGAGGCGCAGGACGCGTAGCCGGCGACGTCAGCTCCCCGTGCGACCGCACTCAGCGTGCTCGCCCCACCCGGAGGCGGTCGGGAGCCGGCAGGGCGGTTGACGCCCCTGGCAGCCACGCCCCCAGCGTCCCCCCAGCGGACGTCCAGCCGCGCCCCCTACCCTGCCCGGGTGACCTCCGACCCGTCGCCCCGGCTGCCCGCACCGGCCGAGCCCGCCGAGCCCGCCGTCGCCGTACCCGGCACCCCGCCGCTGTCCGACCGCGCGTGGCGACGCCGGCTCACGGCGGAGGTGTGGATCGTCCTGGGCCTGTCGCTCGGCAAGTCGGGCGTGTACGCGCTCGTGAACATCGTGGCGCGGCTGACGGCCGACACGCCGCTGGCGCAGCAGCAGGCGACGCTCAACGCGAGCCGCTCGGAGCGGCCGTACCTCGACCTCGTCTACCAGCTGCTGTCGATCGGGTTCGCGCTGGTCCCCGTCGCGCTGGCGCTGTACCTGCTGTCGGCGAACGGTCGCAGCGCGGTGCGGCGGATCGGGCTCGACCGGGCGCGACCGGGGCGGGACGTCGCCGTCGGGGTCGGCCTCGCGGCGCTGATCGGGCTGCCCGGCCTGGGGCTGTACGTGGCGGGGCGGGCGCTGGGGATCACCGTCGAGGTGCAGGCCGAGGCGCTGAACGCGGCGTGGTGGACGGTCCCGGTGCTGGTCCTGGCGGCGCTGCAGAACGCGCTGCTGGAGGAGGTCGTCGTGGTCGGCTACCTCATGGAGCGGCTGCGGGAGCTGCGCTGGCGCACGCCGGCGATCCTCGTCGCGAGCGCCCTGCTGCGGGGCTCGTACCACCTGTACCAGGGCATCGGGCCGTTCATCGGCAACGTCGTGATGGGCCTGGTGTTCGCGGAGTACTACCGGCGGCGACGGCGGACGTTCCCGCTGGTGGTCGCGCACACGGTGCTCGACGTGGTGGCGTTCGTCGGGTACGCGCTGGTGCCCGCGGAGTGGCGCGAGGCGCTCGGGATCCGCTGACGCGCCGCTCTCGCCGCCCTCAGGCGGGCGTCGTGGGCCCTGCGGCGCCCGGACCGCTCCGCCCCGCGGCGGCGAGCTGCCGCCCGAACGACCGGGTGGCCAGGCCGGCGACGACCATCACCACGCCGGCGACGAACGCGAACAGCCCGTACGCGGTGACGATCACGTCGACGGTGCCCTGCGGGCGGATCGCGAGCAGCAGCCCGAACAGGAACGCGATGAGCCCGAACACCAGCGTCCCGGCCCACGCCAGGTCCCGCGCCCGGAACTGCGTGACCGCGACGACGACGGCGGTGACGCCGAGCACGATCAGCCAGAGCGCCAGCAGGTAGAACAGCACGAGCGCCGTCGCACCGGGCCACAGCATGATGAGCGCGCCGAACCCGATGCCGACGAGCCCCTCGGCGACGAGCCACCCGAACCCGGGCCGCCCGCGCGCGAGCAGGGCCTGGAGCAGGACCACCGCGCCGTCCACGACGGCGAACACGCCGAACACCCAGATCAGCGCGACGAGCGTGCCGAGCGGCTCGACCAGCAGCAGCAGGCCGAGCACCACCAGCAGCACGCCGCGCAGCACGGGCAGCCACCACACGGACCGCAGCACCGCCGCGAGCCGGCCCTCCACGTCGTCCGCCACGTGCGCCTCCCGAGCTCGCGTCCCCGGCGCGCCGGCCGTCGTCGGGCGCCTGCCGGTCACGCTAGCCCCCGGGGGTCATCCCCGCGACGGAGACACGGGGTCGCGGCACTCATCCTCGAGGACGGAATCGCACCCCAGGGGCCCGGACAGGCCGGTGCGGCGGGTGGCCGCTGCCTACACTCCAGAGCATGTCCGACGCCTCGACCAGCGCGCCGGCGGCGCCCGGTCGACCCGACGGACCCGCCGGCGGGCCCGCGCCCGCAGCCGGGCCGGCGACCCCGGGCCGGGGGCTCGAGCGGCCCCTCGTCGTCGACAGCCCCGAGGTGCGCGTCCACCACCCCGGCGACCTGCTGGGCGTCGTCGCCAGCGTGCTCGGCGCGGTCGCGGTCATGGTGCTCGCGACGTACGCGCACAACACGACCTCCGGCGTCGCCGAGGACGTGCAGGGGTTCTCCGCCCTGCTGCGGCAGATCCTCATCGTCCCGGTCGCGCTGCTGGAGACCGTCGTGACGTTCGTCGTCCCGGTCGCGGTGCTGGCGGAGCTCGCGCTGCGCCGGCTGGGCCGGCAGATGATCGAGGCGTCCGTCGCGGCGATCCTCGCCGTGCTGGTGACCTCGGCGAGCGCCTGGCTGATCGAGAACCTCGGCTCCGACCAGCTGGTCAACGGGCTGTCGGTCCGGCTGCGGGGCGAGCTGACGCTCACCGTGCCCGGCTACATCGCGCTGATCGCGGGGCTGCTGACGGCGACCGGCCCCCGGACCCGGCGCCGCACGGTCGCGTGGTCGTGGAACCTCGTGTGGGTCGCCGTCGGGATCATGGTGATCACGGCGGGGGTGTCGCTGCCGGGCGTCGCGGTGGCCCTGCTCATCGGCCGGGCGAGCGGCCTTGCGGTGCGGTACGTGTCCGGCGCCCGGTCCGAGCGCGCGTACGGCGCGAGCCTGGTGGCGGGCGTCCGCCGCGCGGGCTGGCAGCCGCGGCAGCTCGTCCGGGTCCCGGCCGAGGACGGTGCGCCCGCGGGCGACGGGCCGCTGCCCGGGACGCCGGCGGCGCGCGCGCTGGTGCGGAACGCCGACCACCGGGTGTACGAGATGACGACCACGGACGGGCGCCTGCTCGACGTCGTGGTGCTGGACGGCGACCGGCAGGTCGTGGGCTTCCTCAGCCGGCTGTGGCGCTCGCTGCGGCTGCGCGGCATCGACGGGCGCTCCGTGGTCTCGCTGCGGCAGGCGGCGGAGCGCGCGGCGCTGCTGTCCTACAGCGCGACCGCGGCCGGCGTGCGGACGCCCCGGCTCCGGGGGGTCGCCGAGGCCGAGTCGTCGATGATCCTGGTGCAGGACCGGGTGGCCGCGGCGACGCCGCTCGCGGACCTCGACCCCGAGCGCATCACGGACGACGTGCTGGAGGAGATCTGGGCGCAGCTCGGCACGGCCCACGAGGCCGGTCTCGCGCACCGCGCCCTGACCAGCGACGTGGTGCTCGTCGACGACCGCGGCGAGGAGCCCCGGGTGTGGCTGGTGGGCTGGGAGCTGGGCGACGTCGCGTCGTCCGAGCTCGCGCAGCGCCTCGACCGCACGCAGATGGTCGCGCTCCTGGCGCTGCGCGTGGGCCCGGCTCGCGCGCTGGAGTCGGCGGTGGCGGTGCTGCCCGAGGCCGACATCGCCGTGATCGGCCCGCTGCTGCAGACCGTCACGCTCCCCCGCCGCACGCGCGAGGAGCTGCGGGCCCACAAGGAGGTGCTGGCCGAGCTGCGGTCGGCGCTGGTGGCGCGCCTGCCCGAGGCCGACGTCGAGCCCGTCCAGCTCATCCGGTTCGGCGCGCGCACCGTGCTGACCATCCTGCTGACCACGGCCGCCGTCATCATCGTCCTGACGTCGATCAACCTGCAGACGATCCTCGACGCGCTGCGCACCACCGACTGGCGGCTCAGCGTGCTGGCGTTCGCGCTCGGCATGACGACGCTGTTCGGGGCGGCGCTGAGCCTCGTGGCGTTCTCCCCCGTCAAGCTGTCGCTGTGGCGCGCGTCGGTGGCGCAGTCGGCGGCCACGTTCGTCGCGCTGGCGGCGCCGGCGGGCATCGGTCCCGCCGCGCTGAACCTGCGGCTGCTGACCCGGCGGGGCACGTCGGCGTCGCTCGCGACCGCGACGGTCGCGCTGGTGCAGGTCGCGCAGTTCCTCGTGACGATGCTGCTGCTGCTCGGCCTGTCGGTCGCGTCGGGCACGAACCAGCTCGAGCGGTTCACCGTGTCGCCGACGGTCATCATCGCGATCGGCGTGCTCGCGGCCCTCGTGGCGAGCGCGCTGCTGGTGCCCCGGGTCCGGCAGTGGGTCGCCGCCAAGACGCTGCCGACGCTCCAGCAGACGTGGCCCCGGCTCATCGAGGTGGTCGGGCAGCCGTCCCGGCTCGCGCTCGGGCTGGCCGGCAACGTGCTGACGACGTTCGGCTACGTCCTGGCGTTCGAGGTCTGCCTGCGCGCGTTCGGCCAGGAGCTCTCGCTGGTGCAGGCCGCCATCGTGTTCCTCGCCGGCAACACGGCCGGGTCGGTCGCGCCCACGCCGGGCGGTATCGGCACCACCGAGATCGCGCTGGCCGCCTCGCTGACGGTCGTCGGGGTCAACCCCGGTGTGGCGACGTCCGTGGCCGTGCTGTTCCGGGTGCTGACCTACTGGCTGCGCATCCCCGTCGGCTGGGCGTCGATGCGCTACCTGCAGCGGGTCGGCGAGCTGTAGCCCCGCTCAGGAGGCGGAGGTGCACTCCCGCTGGGCGGGGACCCGGTCCCCGGTGGCGGCGAGCGTCGCGGCGAGACGGGTCCAGGCGGAGAGGCGGGACGCGGTGCGCGCCCCGTCCGCGAGGAGGTCGGCACCGCTGCGGTCGCGCTCGGCCGGCTCGTAGAAGCCGCGCTGGTCCATGGCGAAGTCCTTCGTTCGGCAGCCCGGCTGACCTGCGGGGGTCCCGTGGCTTTGCGTCCCCTCCTCGCGGAGGGTTTGCCCTTGTCGCTGACGTCATCGACTGTAGGACGCCCGCCCGCACGGGGGAAGGCCCCGCGGGTGAATCCCGGGGTGAAGTCTCACATTTCACCCCGGGATTCAAAACGGGCATTCCACCCGGGCCGGACGGGGGATCCCGGGAGCGCCGCCCCGCCGGCCCGGACGCGTCGCAGGACGCCCTCAGCCCTGCGGCACCGCGCGCAGGAAGTCCTCCAGCAGCGGACCGGAGGTGGTGGACCCGAAGTCGCCCGTCTCCACGAACACCGCCACGGCCAGGTCGCCGTACCCGGCGATCATCCAGGCGTGGTTCTGCAGCGCGTCGGCGGCGCCGTACTGCGCGGTGCCCGACTTCGCGATCACCTCGGCACCCGGGACGTCCTGGAGGAAGTCGCCGCCGCCCTCCGTGACGACCGCGCGCATCATGGCGCGCAGCGCGTCCGCCTCGCCGGAGGTCAGCGGCTGGTCGGGCTCCGCGGCCGGCGCCGGCGTGCCGTCCTCGCGCACCAGCCAGGGCGTCACGCGGTGCCCGGCCACCACCGACGCGGCCACCGTCGCCATGCCCAGCGGGGTCGCCTGCACCCGGGCCTGCCCGATCATCGACGCCGCGTGGTCGGTGCCGCCGGTGTCGTCCGCGGGGACGGAGCCGAGCGCCGCCGCGAACCCCAGGTCGGCGTCGTCGACCAGCCCGAGGGAGGACGCCGCGTCCGCGAGCGCCTGCTGGGGGGCCTGGTCGGCGGCGGTCAGGAACGCGGTGTTGCAGGACTCGGCGACGGCGGTGCGCAGCGGGATGTCCCCCAGGGCGTCCGCCGGGTAGCCCGGGTAGTTCTGGAACTCGCGGCCGTCCACGGACGCCGTCGGCGGGCACGTCACCGTGCTGTCGGGCGTGAGCCCCGCCCGGAGCAGCGCCAGCGAGCTCACCACCTTGAACGTGGACCCCGGCGCGTAGAGGCCGAGCGTCGCGGTCGAGGTCCCGTCGCCGCCCGGCCCGCTCGCGGCCGCGAGCAGCTCGCCGGTCGAGGGCCGGATCGCGACCACCGCGGCCGCGCTGTCGGTGACGCGGGCGACCACGTCCTCCGCCGCCTGCTGCACGGCCGGGTCCAGCGTCAGGCGCAGGGGCTCCCCCGGCTGCGGTTCCACGTGGAACAGCTGCCGCTCCTGCGCGCCGCCCGACGTCGCGACGACGGTGAGACCGGGCAGGCCCCGCAGCTGCGCGTCGAACTGCTTCTGCAGCCCGCTCAGCCCGGCGAGGTCGCCGGGCCGCACCGCGCCGTCGGACTCCTCGACGACCTCGGCGGTCGCGTCGCCGACGGTGCCGAGCACCGGCCGGGCGAACGCGCGGGTCGGGGCGAGCGGCAGGGTCGTGCTGATCGCGTTGACGCCGGGCAGCCCGGAGAGCGCCGCGACGTCGTACGCCGGGTCGTCCGCCCGGACCACGATGGCCTCGACGTAGGCCTTCTCCCCGGCGGCGGCCACCTGCGCGGCGTACGCCTCCGCGTCCATGCCCAGGGCCGCCGCCAGCCCGCGCGCCGCGCCGTCGGACTCCTGCGCGGTCACCCGCGTCTTGTCGATGCCGATCCGGTACACCGGGCGGGCCTCCACGAGCACCGCGTCGCCGGCACCCAGCACGTCGGCCCGCTCCGCCTGCTCCCGGTGCACCGCCAGCACCTCGGCCGTGGTGAGGTCCGGCGCGAGCGTCATCGTGCTCCACCGGGCGCGCCACTCGTCGTCGACGCGGACCAGGGACGCGTGCGTCGAGTACGTCCAGTCGTCGTCGCTGCTGTCGACGTCCCAGGTGAACGCGAGCTCGACCGTCGCCGCGTCCTCGTCGTCGGCCGCCGGCTGGACGTCGCCCGCGGTGACGGCCGGCACCCACGGGTCGAGCCCCTCGTACGCGCTCGCGCGCTGCTCGCCGGCCTCCGCGGCGGTCGCGCCGTCCAGCGGCACGTCCGCGAAGTCACCGGAGGCGATCGCGGCGGCGAGGGCGTCGGCGGTGTCCTGGCCGTCGTCCGACCCGCCGGAGCACGCCCCGAGCGTCACCACCAGGCCCGCCACGGCCACGACGGCGCCGGTGCGCGACCGGCGGCGCGCGCCGGACGTGCGCCGCCCCGGAACCTCGCCGCGCCCCGTCCGGACGTCCGCCCGTCCCGTCGCCCCTGCCACCGCTCCCCTGCGCCGCACCGGTCCCACGCTCGTCCCTCCGTCGCCGCCCCGCCGTGGGGCACCGCCAGCCTAGGCAGCCTGACCAGCGCCGACAGGCGGTTCCGGACCCGCGTTCGCGGGGGTGCTGTGCCGATCCTGTGCACGACGCCGCGAACCGCCGTCCCCGGTTGACGGCGGGACCCGCGCTGTCTGGAATGGGTGCATGTCACCTCCCGACCAGCCCTGCAGTCCCGTGCGGCGAGCCCGCACCCCGCGCACCACCGGCCCGCGCACGACCGGTGAGGGGGCTCGCCGCTGATGGACTCCGCGACCTGGGGCAGCATCGGCCTCGTCCTGCTCTTCATCCTGATCGGCGGCGTCTTCGCCGGCACGGAGATCGCCCTGGTCTCCCTGCGCGAGAGCCAGATCAACCGCCTCGAACGCCAGAGCGCGCGGGGCGCGCGCGTGGCCTCCGTGGCCCGTGACCCGAACCGGTTCCTCGCCGCCGTGCAGATCGGCGTCACCGTCGCCGGGTTCTTCTCGGCCGCGTACGGGGCCTCGACCATCGCCCCGTCCTTCGCCCCCGCGCTGGAGGCGCTCGGGCTGTCCGAGGCGCTCGCGGGGTCGGTCGCCCTGGTCGTGCTGACGCTCGTCATCGCGTACCTGTCCCTCGTGCTCGGGGAGCTGGTGCCCAAGCGCATCGCCCTGCAGCGCTCCGCGAAGGTCGCCCTGGCCGTCGCCCCGCCGCTCGACCGGTTCGCCACGCTCATGCGGCCCGTGATCTGGCTGCTGTCGGCGTCGACGAACCTGCTCGTGCGGCTGTTCGGCGGCGACCCGCACGCCACCAGCGAGGAGATGTCCGAGGCCGAGCTGCGGGACCTCGTCATCGCGCACCAGGGGCTGCCCGAGGACGAGCGCCGCATCCTCGGCGACGTGTTCGAGGCGACCGACCGGTCCGTGGCCGAGGTCATGCGCCCGCGCGGCGAGGTGCGGTTCCTCGAGGCCGACCTGCTGCTGACGGACGCCCTGGACCGGGTGCGCGACCAGCCGTGGTCCCGGTACCCGGTGACGGGCGAGGACTTCGACGACGTGCTCGGGTTCCTGCACATCCGCGAGCTGCTCGACACCCCGGCCCGCCCGGACGTGCGGGTGCGCGACGTGATGCGGGAGATCGTCGTGCTGCCGGGGACCAACAAGCTGCTGCCGTCGCTGTCCCGGATGCGCCGCGAGGGCGTGCACATCGCGGTGGTGGTCGACGAGTACGGCGGCACCGACGGCATCGTCACGCTGGAGGACCTGGTCGAGGAGCTCGTGGGGGACATCCGCGACGAGTACGACATGCCCGGGTCGTCCGGCCCCGAGGCCCGCGAGGGCGGCTCCCCCGGCTCGTACGACGCCGGCATCACCATCGAGGAGTTCACCGAGCTGACCGGCGTGCTGCTGGCCGACGGCCCCTACGAGACGGTCGCCGGCTTCGTCGTCGCGCGGCTCGGCCGGCTCGGCGTGGTGGGCGACGCCGTGGAGGTGGACGGCCACCGCATCGAGGTCACGGCCGTCGACGGCCGGCGCATCGCCCGGGTCCGCGTGGTGCCGCCCCCGGACGAGGCCGTCGTCGCGGCCTCCGGCGGGACCGGGTCCGGCGGGGAGCGCGACGGCGAGGCGCCCGACGCCACCCGCCGGGCGGACCCGGACGGCACGGCGGGCTGACGCGACGGTGCCCGGCCCGGATGCGCGGCCGGGCACCGTGGCGCACGCTGGAGCCCACGCCGCCCGCACGACCGGGCGGACCGGGACGGCAGCGGGAGGAGGGGCACGGTGACCGACGTCCACCACCTGCTGCTGGATCCCGCCCCCCGCTCGGTCGCGACCGGCCGGCACTGGGCGGTGCGCGAGGCGGCCCTCGCCCACGCGACCCCGGAGGCCGCCCGCACCGTCGAGCTGCTGACCAGCGAGGTCCTCACCAACGCGGTGGTGCACGCCCGCCCGCGTCGCCGGATCGCCGTGACCGCCGAGTGCCGGGACGGCTGCGTCCGCGTCGCGGTGACCGACCCCGACCCGACGCTGCCGCTGGTGCGGCCGCGCCGGGCGGACCGCTCCGGGGGGAACGGCATGCGGATCGTCGCGCAGCTCGCGAGCCGGTGGGGCATCGACCTGCACCCCGGCGGGGGCAAGACCGTGTGGTTCGAGACGCCCGTCGGGCGCGGGCTCCGGCCGGCCTGAGCCGCGCGACCCCGGCCCCGGTCCGCCCGGGGGCGGAATGCCCGCCGGGGGTCCGTCGTTCGGACCGGGTATGAAGGCTGTCGCGTACGAGACGTTCGGTGGTGCCGAGGTGCTGCGGGTGGTGGACCGCCCGGAGCCGCACGTCGGCCCCGACTCGGTCCTGGTCAAGGTCGTCGCCGTGGGGCTGAACCCCGTCGACTACAAGATCCGCGAGGGGTACCTGCAGGGGCTGATCGACACGTACCTGCCCGCCGTCCCCGCGTGGGACGTGGCCGGCGTGGTCGTGAAGCCCGGGCTGGACACCCCGGAGCTGGTCGCGGGCGACGAGGTGCTGGCCTACGCGCGCAAGGACGTCGTGTCCGACGGCACGCTCGCCGAGTACGTCTCCGTCCCGGTGCGCACGGCGGCGAAGAAGCCCGCCGGCCTGTCGTTCGAGCAGGCCGCGGCGCTGCCGCTCGCGGGCCTGACCGCGCTGCAGACCGTCCGGCGCTCCGGGCTCGGCGCCGGGTCCACGGTGCTGGTGCACGCCGCCGCCGGCGGTGTCGGGTCGATCGCGGTGCAGCTCGCGGTGCACGCCGGCGCCCGCGTGGTCGGCACCGCGTCGCCCGGCAACCACGACTACCTGCGCGGACTCGGCGCGGAGCCGGTCGCGTACGGCGACGGCCTGGTCGCCGCCGCCCGCGAGCTCGCGCCCGGGGGCTTCGACGTGATCCTCGACTACGTCGGCGGCGCGGCGATCGACACGGCACCCGACCTGCTCGCCCCGGGCGGCACGGTCGTGTCGATCACCGACGCCCGCGCCCGCGACGAGCTCGGCGGCCAGTACGTGTGGGTGCGGCCGGACACGACCGACCTCGCCGACCTCGCGGACCTGGCGGCCCGCGGCGTGGTGACGGTCGAGATCGCGGAGACGTTCGACCTGGAGCACGCGGCCGACGCGTACCGCGCGCTGGAGACCGGGCACACCCGCGGGAAGATCGTCGTCACGGTCTGACCCGCGCCGGCCCGGGCGGCGTCACACCGCCCGGGCCGCCAGCAGGTCCCGGGTCACCGGGTGCCGCGGGGCGTCGAAGACGTCCGCGACGGCGCCCTCCTCGACGACCCGGCCCCCGCTCATCACGAGCACCCGGTCGCACACGCGGCGCACCACGGCGAGGTCGTGGGAGACCAGCACCATCGCGACGCCGGACGCGCGGCGCAGGTCGACGAGCAGGTCGAGCACCGCCGCCTGCACCTGGACGTCGAGCGCCGACACCGGCTCGTCCAGCAGCAGCACCCGCGGGCGCGAGGCCAGCGCACGGGCGATCGCGACGCGCTGCCGCTGGCCCCCCGACAGCGTCCGGGGCCGCCGGTCGAGCACGTCCCCCGGCAGCCGCACGGCGTCGAGCAGCCGCGCGCACCCGGCGTCGTCGTCGTCGCGCGGGCCCGGGGCCGTCGCGAGCGCGTCCCGCAGCACCGCCCGGACCGTGAGCCGCGGGTCGACCGCCCCCAGCGGGTCCTGCGGCACCAGCCGGACGCCGGGGCGCAGGGGCCGGCGCTCCCGCTCGGGCAGCGCCGACCACGGCCGCCCGTCGAGCAGGACCTCCCCGGCGTCGGGGCGGTCGGCCGCGAGCAGCAGCCGGGCGAGCGTCGTCTTGCCCGAGCCCGACTCGCCGACCAGCCCGACGGCCTCCCCGGCCCGCACCTCGACGTCGACGTCCGCCACCGCGTCCACGCGCCCGCCGCCCGGCAGCGGGAAGGACCGGCGCAGCGACCGGCCGCTGAGCAGCACCGGCCCGGGCGGCGGCACCGGCCCCGGCCCGTCGCCCAGCCGCGCCGCGGCGAGCAGCTCCCGGGTGTACGGCTCGCGCGGCTCCGCCAGCACGCGCGCGACGGGCCCGGACTCGACGACGCGACCCTCGTGCAGCACGACGACGCGGTCGGCGACCCGCGCGACCGCCCCGAGGTCGTGCGTGACGAGGACGACCGCCGTGCCGCGGTCCCGCAGCTCCCCCAGGAGGTCGAGCACCCGCGCCGCGACCGTCGCGTCGAGGGCGGTGGTGGGCTCGTCCGCGACCAGCAGCGGCGGCCGGGCGACCAGGGCGGACGCGATCAGCGCGCGCTGGCGCATGCCGCCCGAGAGCTCCGGCGGGCGCTGGCGGACGCGCACCTCCGGCCGCGGCAGGCCGACCTCCGCCAGCGCCGCCAGCACGCGCCGGGTCCGCTCCGGCCGCGGGGCACGGGGGCGGCGCACCGCGAGGGCCTCCCCGACCTCGGCCCCGACCGTCCGCAGCGGGTCGAGCGAGCCCAGCGCGTCCTGGAGCACCAGGCCCACGTCCCGCCCCCGGACGGCCCGCCAGGCACGGGACCCGGGCGCGGGGGCGTCCCGGCCGAGCAGCGTGAAGCGGTCGGACCGCACACGCGCCGGGCCGCCCTCCCCCGCCAGCCCGACGAGGGTGCGCGCCAGCACGGACTTGCCCGCGCCGGACCCGCCGACCACCGCGACGCACTCGCCGGCCGCCACCCGCAGGTCGACGCCGTGCAGCACGTCGGTCGCGCCGAAGCCCACCCGCAGCCCGGCGACGTCGAGCACCACGGCGCCCGCGCCCCGCGGGACCTCCGGCGCGCTCACGCCCCCACCGTCCCGAGGCGCCGGCCCAGCACCGTCAGCGCCGCCGCCGTCACCGTGATCGCGAGGCCCGGGAACACCGTCAGCCACCACGCCGTGCCGATGTAGACCCGCCCGGCGTTGAGCATCGCCCCCCACTCCGGCGACGGCGGCAGCGTGCCGAGACCCAGGAAGCTCAGCGCGCACACCCACACCACGGCCTGCCCGATCCCGAGCGTGGCCACCGACACCAGCGGCCAGAGCGTGTTGGGCAGCACGTGGCGCGTCAGCACCCGCAGCGGCCCGTGCCCCTCGAGCCGGGCCGCCTCGACGTAGCCGCTCGCCGTCACGGCGCGCACGCGGCCCCGGAGCATGCGGGCGTACCCGGGGGCGGTCGCGGCGCCGACCGCGAGCACCGACGCCTCGACGCCGGCGCCCAGCACCGCGACGAGCAGCAGCGCGAGCACCAGCGTCGGCAGCGCGAACAGCACCTCGAGCACCCGGCCGATCGCGGCGTCGAGCCACCGCGGGCCCAGACCGGCGGCGAAGCCGAGCACGAGCCCGGCACCCACGCCGATGGCGGTGGCCGCGGCGCCGATGCCGAGCGAGGCGCCGGCGCCGTGCACGACGCGGGTCCAGACGTCGCGCCCGGACTCGTCCGTGCCGAGCCAGTGCCCCGGGCCGGGGGGCGTGAACGCGGCGCGGGCGTCGATGGCGGTCGGGTCGCCGGGGGCGAGCAGGCCCGGGCGGACGACGGCGACCGCCATGACCAGCACGGCGACCGCCGCGAGGACGCCGGGGGCGCCCAGCGTGCGCACCGCCGCGCGCACGCCGCGGCCGGCGGGACCCCGGGTCGGGCGCGCGGCGCGGGGACGGCCGGGGGCTGCGGCGCTCACCCGAGCACCGCCGGCTCCCGGGAGGTCGCGGGCGCCCCGGCCCCCGCGACCTCCGCGGCCGGGCGCAGCCGCGGGTCGAGCAGCCGCTCCACGACGTCCACCAGCAGCATGACCACGACGTACGCGACCGCGACGACGACCACCGCGCCGATCACCACGGGGACGTCCCGCTGCATCGTCGCGTCGAGCAGCAGGCGCCCGAGACCGGGCCGGCCGAACAGGGTCTCCACCACCACCGCGCCGCTGAGCAGCGACCCGAACGCCCAGCCGGACAGCGCGACCGCGGGCAGCACGCCGTGGCGCAGCGTGTGGCGCCACAGCACCCGCCCGGGCGAGGCGCCGCGGGCGCGGGCCGAGGTCGCGAACGGCGCCGCGGCGGCCTCGTCCAGCGAGTCGCGCATGACCTGCCCGAGGAACCCGGCCACCGGCACGGCGAGCGTCACGGTCGGCAGCACGAGACCGGCGGGGTCGGTGCCGGAGCTGGTCGCCGGGAGCCACCCGAGCGTCGAGGAGAACACCACGATGAGCACCGCGCCGAGCCAGAAGTGCGGCAGCACGGCGGCGACCACCTCGGCGCCGCGCAGCGCCGCAGCGCACGCGCGCCCGACCGGCCCGGAGGCCCGGGCGGCCGCCGTCGCCACCGCGAGCGCGAGCACCCACGCCAGCGCGAGCGACGCGACCGCGAGCAGCAGCGTGCCGGGCAGCTGCTGCGCCAGCAGGTCGGCGACGGGCACGGTCCGGGCGTACGACTCCCCGAGGTCGAGGGTCAGCACCCGCCACACCTGCACCGCGTACTGCACGAGCAGCGGCTGGTCGAGCCCGTACCGGGCGCGCGCCGCGGCGACCGCCTCGGGGCCGGCCTGCGACCCGGGACCGCCGAGGATCGCCTCCGTGGGGTCGCCGCCGGCGGCGCGCAGCGCGAAGAACACCACGGTCGCCACCACCCAGGCGACGAGCACGACGGACCCGGCGCGGCGGAGCAGCCAGAGCAGCACCCGCCGCGCCCGCGCCGGCGGCCGCGCCGCCCGCTCCGGGGCCACGGCCGTCAGGACGCCAGGCGCGCGTCGAGGAACGTCGGCGTCGCCACGGTGTCGAGCGTCCGCACCCCCGTGACGCCGCGGGTGAGGAAGTGGTTCTGCTGGTCGTACAGCGGCAGGATGTAGTACCCCTCGAGCACGCGCTGCTGCGCCTGCTGGTAGAGGTCGGCGCGCTGGTCCGCGTCGGCCGTCGCGGACGCCTCGTCGAGCAGCGCGTCGAGCTCCGGGTCGGTGACGCCCGCGTGGTTGGCGAAGTAGCCGCTGGGCGCGGGGACGGTGCCGTCGGAGTGGTAGAGGATCCGCAGCACGTCCGGCCCGACCTTCGTGTACGGCGCGGACACGGCCTCGTACTCGTGGGCGCCCAGCGCGCCGTACCAGGCGGACAGGTCGAGCGGCGTGAGCACCACGTCGAACCCGACCGTCTTGGCGTTGGCCTGGATCTGCTCGAACAGCGACTGCTCGGCGGCCACCGACTGGTTGGTGCTCACCGGGAACCGCACGGTCAGGCGCTCCCCGTCCCGGGTGCGGTACCCGTCGGCGTCCCGCTCCGTCCAGCCGGCCTCGTCCAGCAGCTCGGCGGCGCGGTCGGTGTCGGTGCCGAACAGGTCCGGGTCGGAGTACGCGACCGGCTCCACGCTCGACAGCGGGGAGTACGAGCGGGTGGCGGTGCCGGCGAACAGCGTCTCGATGCCCGGGTCGACGTCGGCCGCCCGGACGAACGCCTCGCGCACCCGGACGTCGTCGAACGGCGGCTGGGCGCTGTTCAGCTCGATGCGGTTCACCGAGCCGGGCCGGGGGGCGTCGAGGTGCGCGACGTCGCCGCCGGCGTCGGCCTGCGCGATGGTGTCGGGCTGCGGGTTGTCGATCACCTGGACCTCGCCGGAGCGCAGCGCGGCGTAGCGGGTGGCGGCGTCGGGGATGAACCGCCAGACGATGCGCTCCAGGTACGCGGCGCCCTCGTGCTCGGCCTGCGGGTCGTGCGGCACGTAGTCCTCGTTGCGGACGAGCTCGACCTGCTGCTGCGGCGTCCACGACTCGACGACGAACGGGCCGGTGCCGACCGGCGCGGCGCAGTTGGCGTCGGTCCCGCGGGCGATCCCGGCGGGCGACTGCATCGCGGTCCACTGCTGGCTGAGCGACTCGAGCAGCGCCGAGTCCGGGGCGGACAGGTGGAACCGGGCGTGGGTGGCGTCGACGACCTCGACGGACTCGACCTTCTGCACGGCGAGGTACCCGGTGGAGGACCCCGTGTCGGGGTCCTGCAGGTGCTCGATGTTCGCCTTGACCGCCTCGGCGTCGAACGGGGTTCCGTCGGTGAAGGTGACGTCGTCCGCGAGGGTGAAGTCCCAGGTCAGGCCGTCGTCGGACGTCGTCCACTGCGTGGCGAGCCACGGCAGGATCGTGCCGTCCGCGTCCCGGCCGACGAGCGGCTCGAGGTACTGCGTGCTGATCAGCGCCTGCGGGTAGTTGCCGCCGACGTGGGGGTCGAGGCAGGTCGGCTCGGCGTCGCCCGTCGCGTAGACCAGCGTGCCGCCCGTGCGCGGGGTGGCGTCGTCCTGCGCGTCCCCGCCGCCGCCCGAGCAGGCGGCCAGCGCGAGGGCGAGCACCACCGCGGGCGCGGCGGCGCGCGCGGTGCGGCGCAGGCGACGGGGTCGGGAAGCGGCGTCGGGCACGGGTCCACCTTCGCTCGGCAGGTTGTTGAACGGAGTCCAACAATAGGTCGCGGCGACGGGTGCGGCGCCCCCCGGCCGGCGTGACGCTCGTCCTACGATGGCGGCCGTGCCCCCGTCCCCGCCGCCCGGCAGCCCGGCCCCGCCCGAGCCGTCGCCGCCGCGGCGCTCGGGCCGCCCGCCCGCCGCGTCGCGGGCGATGCTCGAGGAGGCCGCCGGCGAGCTGTTCCTCGAGCGCGGGTACGCCGCCACCTCCGTCGCCGACATCACCCGCCGCGCCGGCGTCTCGCGGAGCACGTTCTTCAACTACTTCCCCGGCAAGGCCGACCTGCTGTGGGCCGCGTTCGACGAGCGGGCCGACCGGCTCCGCACCACCCTGGCGGGCGCCGACCCCGCCGCGCCGCCCGGCACGGTGCTCGCGGCCGCCCTGCACGAGCTGGCGGCGGACCTGCCGGCCGAGCACGTGGCCCTCGCCTTCACGCAGGCGGACGCCATGGGCCTCGGTGAGGACCTCCGACTGGCCGCCGCCCGGCGGACCGCCGACCTGGGGGCGACGCTCGCCGCCTACGCCGCCGCGCGCGGCGTCGACCCGCTGCGCGCCCGGGTGGCGGGCACCGCGTGGGCGGGGGCCCTGGCCGCGGCGGTCGAGGCGTGGGCGCACGCGGGGGCCGACCGCACGCGCCTGCCGGACCTGCTGGACCGGGCGCTGGCGCCGGTGCGCACGGCCCTGCCCTGACCCGCGGAACCCGCCCTGGGGACCACGGTCGACGACCCCGGATCGCCGCCTACGGTGCCGTCCGTGCGCACCGGACCCCGAGCGCGAGCTCGCCGACGCCCTCGCCGCGGCCCGCCGCGACGAGGGGACGTCGTGGGCCCGGATCGGCGCGCTGGTCGGCACGTCCGGCGAGGCCGCGCGGCAGCGGTACGGCCGGCACGCGGCCCGCTGACGACGCCACCCGGAGCGCTCGCCCTGCGCCCCCGCCGCCGACCTTCCTAGGATCGGGACATGAGCGACTCCGGACTCCGGCAGGCCCAGGACACGATGACCGCGGCGGGCGTCGACCCCACCGCCATCGAGGTGTTCACCCACTACTACCGCGAGCTCGAGGCGGGGGCCACGGGCCTCATCCCCGAGGACACCATCGAGCCGCTGCTGGACCCGCCGGCGCTCGCCGACGTCATGGTCGACCCGGAGGCCGCGCGGGAGGCGCTCGCCCGCACCGCGGTCATCAAGCTCAACGGCGGCCTCGGCACCTCGATGGGCATGGACAAGGCCAAGTCGCTGCTGCCGGTGCGCGACGGGAAGTCGTTCCTCGACCTCATCGTCGAGCAGGTGCGCCGCGCCCGGGCCGCCCACGACGTCCGGCTGCCGCTGGTCCTCATGAACTCGTTCCGCACCCGCGACGACTCGCTGGCCGCCCTGGCCCGGCACGACGACGTCGCCGTGGACGGGCTGCCGCTGGACTTCCTCCAGAACCAGGAGCCGAAGCTCCGCACGGACGACCTGACGCCCGTGCGCTGGCCGGCCGACCCGACGCTCGAGTGGTGCCCGCCCGGCCACGGCGACCTGTACACGGCGCTGCTCGCGTCCGGCGTGCTGCGGACGCTGCTCGACGCCGGGTTCCGGTACGCGTCCGTCTCCAACTCCGACAACCTCGGCGCCGCCCCCGACCCGGTGATCGCCGGCTGGTTCGCGGCGTCCGGCGCCCCCTACGCCGCCGAGGTCTGCCGGCGCACCGCCGCGGACCGCAAGGGCGGCCACCTGGCGGTCCGGAAGTCCGACGGCCGGCTGATCCTGCGCGACACCGCGCAGACGCCGCCCGACGAGATGGACTACTTCACCGACGAGCACCGCCACCCGTACTTCCACACGAACAACCTGTGGTTCGACCTGGAGCAGCTCGCAGCGGCGCTGGAGTCCCGCGGCCCGGTGCTGGGCCTGCCACTGATCCGCAACGTCAAGACGGTCGACCCGACCGACCCGGACTCCCCCGAGGTGTTCCAGATCGAGACCGCCATGGGCGCCGCGATCGAGGTGTTCGAGGGCGCGACCGCGATCGCGGTCGGCCGCGAGCGGTTCCTGCCGGTGAAGACCACGAACGACCTGCTGCTGCTCCGGTCGGACGCCTACGAGCTGGCCGACGACGCCACGCTGCGGCTCGCCGTGGACCGGGCGCCGCTCGTCGACCTCGACCCGGGCGTCTACAAGACGGTCGGCCGGTTCGAGGAGCGGTTCGCCCACGGCGCGCCGTCCCTGCGCGGCGCACGCTCGCTCACCGTGCGCGGCGACTGGACGTTCGGCGCGGACGTCGTCGCGACCGGCGAGGCGGAGGTCGCGCCGGACGGCGCGCCCGGCGAGATCCCGGACGGCACCGTCCTCGGGTCGCCTGCCGCGGAGCGCTGAGGGCTCACAGCAGCACCTCGGCCAGGCGGGACCGGCTGCGCAGCCCCAGCTTGCCGAGCACCCGGTGGACGTGGTTCTCCACGGTGCGGGTGCTCAGGTGCAGCCGCACCGCGATCTCCCGGTTGGTCATGCCCTGCGCCGCGAGCACCGCGATCTCGTGCTCCCGGTCCGACAGCAGGTCCGCGGACCGGTGCACCGGCGGCGCGCTGCGGATCGCCTCGGCGATCTGCTCGCCGAGCAGGTCGTCGACCTCCGGGTCGGTGAGCGGCGGCAGCCCCCTGGACTCCCGCAGCCGGTTCACCGCCTCGAGCACCCGGGGCGCCAGGCCCGGGACCATCTCCAGCCGCGCCGCGCGCGCCGCGCGGTCCAGCTCCGCGAGGTCGTCGCCCAGCAGGGCCGCGTGCAGGTCGACCAGCGGCGCGAACAGCGGCAGCGGCACGCGCTCCGACAGCTCGCGCATCTGCCGCACCTGCTCCGGCGTCGAGGGCTCGACACGCAGCGCCCAGTACTCCAGGGCGAGCATCGGCCGCCCCGCCAGCCGGCACCGGTCGCCGAACCGCCACATCAGCGCGTCGGCCTCCGCGGTCCGTCCCTCGTCGAGCAGCAGGTACGCCTCCGCCACGCCCTGCACGGAGTCGACCACCGGCTCGTGCAGGGGCGGCGCGTGCCGCAGCTCGGTCGCGAGCATCCGCGCGACGTCGCTGTTCCGCATGAGCGCGGCCAGCATGGCCGACAGCGTGAGGCTGCGCCGGTAGAACGCGCCGCCGAGCGGCCCCGGGGGGCCGAGCCGCAGCGCCGTGCTCAGCACGCGCCAGGCGGCGGTCCACTGCCCCCGCACGGTCAGGGCGTGCGCGAGCGAGAGGCTGTGGATGCGGATCCCGGCGGCGTCCAGGCGGTCGTAGGCCGCCTCCAGCAGGGCACGGGACCGTGCCTCCGCCTCCACCACCCGGTCGAGCAGGAGCAGCGCCATGCTCCGCAGGCCCGCCACGGCGTGGTCCACCTCCCCGGGCATCCACGGCGCCGCCCGCACACCGGTGGTCAGCCGCAGCACCGCCCCGGGCCGGCCCGCCTCGAGCAGCACCGACGCCGCCGAGAGGACGGCCAGCGACCGTCCCGGCTCCGGGGCGTCCGGCCCGGGCAGCGCGAGACGGCTCAGCAGCGCCTCGTCGTCTCCACCGCCCGCGACCGCCGCGGCGACCAGCGACCGCAGCCCCGGCGCCGCCGCGCCGCCCGCGCCCCGCGGCTGCACAGCGACACCCGGGTCGACCGCCGGGTCGACGTCCTCGCTGCGCTGCCACACCCGCCACCGACGGCAGAGATCGTCGAAGGTCGCCGCCCTCTGCGGGTCCTCCCCCGGGTCGCGCACCGTCCCGTCGACGACGTCGCGCACCCGGTCGGTCGCGGGACGCCGCAGCAGCGCCATCAGGTACGGGAGCGCCGTCGCCACCTCGGGCCGCTCCTCCCACGCGCCGCGGGCGGCGGCCTCGGTGACGACCGACCGCTCGTGCACCAGGCCCGTCAGCTCCGCCGCCCAGCGCCAGTACGACTCCGCCGGGTCGCCGGCGGCGGACACGATCATGTCCGTGAGGCCGGTGCGGACGGACGGCAGCGGCAGCTCGTGGCCGGCCTCGGGGACGAGCAGCCGCGCGACGTCCAGGCGGCGCGGCCCGCTCAGCCGGTCCCGGACGGCGCGCGCCAGCGCCGGCGGCGACACCGCCAGCAGCCCGCTGTCCCCGCCGTAGGACACCACCCGGCCGCGCGCGACGAGCACCGACAGGTCGGCGTCGGGCACGAGCCGGTGCACGACCTCCGAGGGTGCCGGGCCGAGCACCGCCAGCACGTCGAGGGCGTCCTGCGCGCCCGGTGGCAGCCCCGCGGTCATGAGGTGGGCGACGGCGTCGAGCGGCACGTCGTCGAGGTCGCCCACCGCGGTCCAGACGTCGTCGCGCCGGCCCACGGTCCCCGCGAACTGCGCCGCGTCCACCATGGCGGCGGCGACGGCCGGGTTCCCCGCCGACCACGCGGTCACGGAGGAGGTCAGCGCCGCGTCGACCGGGCCGTCCAGCCGGTCGGCGACCATCCGCGCCATCGCCTGGAAGCCCAGCGGGGGCACCCGGACCTCCGCGGGCGCCCGCGCCGCGACCAGCCTCGACAGCGACGGCCGGCCGAGGCGGGTGAGGTCGCGCGTGGCGGTCGCCACGAACCGCGCGCGGCTGCGACGGAGCACCCGTCCCAGCACCTCCAGCGTGGCGTCGTCCAGCTCGTCGACGTCGTCGACGAGGAGCACGCCGCGGGCACCGAGGTCCGCGACCAGCTCGGCCGCCACGTCGTCGTCCGACCGCCCCGCCGGCGTGAGCGGCCGGGCGCCCGCGGACGGCACGCGACCGGCGAGGTCGTGCCAGTCGGCCACGACGACACCCAGGTGCTGACGCTCCCCCTGCCGGGCGACCACGCCGAGCACCGTCGACCGGCCGGAGCCGGTGTCCCCGCGGACCACCACGTCACGGCCGAGCGCCAGCCAGCGCAGCGCAGCAGCGGCGACCGAGTTCAGCGCGTCCAGCACCATGCCTCCTGGTCTCCCGCGTCACCCGGCCGGGCGCCGCGTCCGAGCACCGCCACCGTCAGGCGGCCAGCTCCGGGTCGGTCGTGAGCTCGACGGTCGCCCACACGTCCAGCGGGACCCCGACCAGGCCGTCGAGGACCGCGCGCCGCACCCCGTCCTCCTGGTCCACGTCCCACCGCCCCGGCTCGACCACGAAGTCGACCTCGAGGTAGAGCCGGCCGCCGAGCTTCGTGGCGCGCACGAGCGGCTCCGGCAGCCCGAACCTCTCCCGGGCCGCCGCGACCGCACGGCCCACCTCCCGCGCGACGTCCGCGGGCGGCTCCCCCTCCAGCAGCTCGTGCATCCCGTCGCGGATCAGGCGCAGCGGCAGCGTCCCGACCAGGGCGACGGCCAGCAGCAGGAGCGCGGGGTCGACGTACGGCACCACCGTGTCGCGCCCCGTCCGATCGAGCACGACGGCGGCCACGCCCCCGAGGGCCACGACCAGGCTCAGCCACGCGCCCGCACGCCAGGACACGACCTCGGCGTGGGCGAGCTCCGAGTCCGGCGCCGCGCGCCGCAGCCGGAACGCGACGCCCGCGCTCACGACGGCGGACAGCGCGCCGTACGCGACGAGCGACCCCGGGTCGCTGTCGGAGCCCCCCGCCAGCAGCGTGCCCACCGCGTCGGCGACGCCGTACACCAGGGTGGCGAGCAGGGCCGCCCCCTGCATCGCCACGGCGAGCGGCGTGGCGCCGTGGCGTCCGAACGGGTAGCGCCCGCCGGGTTCCGACGCCGCGGCGCGTGACGCCAGCGCGGACACCCCGACGAGCGCGGTCCCCGCGGCGGTGTAGATGCCGTCGAACAGGATCACGCCGGACCCCGCGACGACGCCCCACACGGCGGCCCCGGTGCCGAGCACCGCCGCCGCGACCGCCGACACGGTCAGCGCCGACCGCTCGCGCCGGAGCCGCGGGGCGGCCGGGTCGGGGCTCTCCGGTCCGTCCACGGCGCCTCCCGGTGCCGGTCGCGCGGCGCGCGGCTCAGGTTCGCAGTGTCGCCCCTCCGGCGCCCCGGCGTCGAGGTCGCGCGGTGCCGGGCGGTCAGCCACGCGCCCCGGCGGCGGCGCGGTGCCGTCCCCGGTCGCGGGGGGCGGAGCCGCCACCGGCCCGCTGACCGGGTGCCCCGTCCGCCGGGGGCACCGCGAACGTGAGGACGACGGCTGCCACGAGCACGCCCCCCATCACGACGACGCCGCGGCCCGACTGGAGCGTGCGGACGACGTAGCCGCCGCCGGGCAGGGTGGCGACGTGTCGCCGCACCTCGCCGACCACGTAGGGCATCGGGTCGTCCGTCTCGTTGGCGTCCCCGCGGAGCACCAGCTCCCGCACCCCGGGGTCCGCGCCGTCGGGGGTGCGGACCTCCACCACGCGGTGGGTGACGAGGTCCGTGGTGCCCTCGCGGCGCGGCACGGTGACCACGTCCCCCACCTCCACCTGGTCCGCGGGCACCGTCCGGCCGGCGATGAGCGAGCCGACGGGGATGCCCGGCTCCATGGACCCCGACACCACGACCAGCGGACGGACGTCCAGCACGAGCCCCGCCACGACCGCGCCGATGCTGGCGGCGCCGAGCACGGCCGTCGTGGTCAGCAGGACGCTCCGGACGAGCCGCAGCACCCGCCAGGCGATCCGGTAGCCGGTGGCGGTCACCGCGAGCTGCCCGTGAACACGAGGGCCAGGGCCGACCGGCCGCCGTTGAACGCCTCGGTCGCCGGCGTGTCCGGGTAGGCGACGGTCACCCGCAGCACCCGGTGGTCCCCCGGGGCCGCGGGGTCGGCGGTCCAGGGCGCGCCGTCGGCGACGGCCGGCAGCGTGCGCCCCGCGAGGTGCAGCCCGCCGACGGCCGCGCCCACCTGCGCGGTGGTGACGGTGCTGGTGAGCGGGGTGGCGGGCGTGCCCGCCAGCACGGCGCCGGTCTGCGCGTCGGCCACCGACCACCGGTAGAGCGCCACGGGGTCGGAACCCGGGCCGCTCGGCGCGGTCTCGGCGTACCGGTCGGCGACCGCGAGCACGACGTCGGCGTCGTACGGGCCGTTGTTGGCGACGGGCACGTCGAACGTCACCGTGTGCCCGGGCAGGAGCGACCCGGCACCCTCGACCTGCCACGCGACACCGTCGCCCTCCGCCTGCCGCAGCACGCCGTCCTGCACCAGGCCGATGTCGAACCGCTCGCCGCTGCCCACGGTCGCGTCGAGCCCGGCGACGTCCCGCAGCGCGGCGCCCGTCGGGGCGACGGTCGCACCGACGGCCCCGAGGCCGCCGACGGCCAGGGCGAGCGCGGCGACGAGGACGGTCGCGGCGCGCGGGCGGCGCGGGGCCGGACGGGCGCGCCGTCCCGCACGGGCCCGGGTCACGGTGCCACCGCCAGCATCGACAGGTCGTGGCTGACCACCCGGTTCTGGGTGATGGCGACGTTGGTGGGCAGGCCGATCGCCCCGCGAGGGTTGTAGCCCCGGCCGGAGAACACACCGTCGCGGGTCTGCCAGATGATGAAGCCCTGCCCGACGCCGAACTGGCTCACCGAGGTGGCCAGGCGCGTCGGCGTGGTCGGGCAGCGGGCGTAGTCGTCGCCGGCGCCGTAGCACCAGAGCTCGCCGTTCGACTTGAGGAACGCGGCGCCCGTGAAGCCGAACGCCATCGCGACCACGCCGGTGCCGAGCCCGGTGACGAGGCCCGGTGTCCGCCACGAGTTGCCCGGCGCGGACCGACCGGTGCGGTCGGCGGAGAACGTCGACCACGACAGCACGGACCCGTCGGACAGCAGCGCGCCACCCATCTGGATCCCGCCGGAGACGCTCACGACGTGCGGACGGGAGGCACCGACCGTCCGCAGCAGCCACGGCTCCAGGGCGGTGACGGGGCGCGCGGAGAGCGACGAGCCGGTCGGCACCTGGTCCGGGGTCACGGACGGGTTGCCGTTCACGGTGGTGTTCAGCGGCGTGCGACCGCCGAGGTAGTAGACGTCACCGTTCTCGAGGGTGATCCAGAACGTGTCGTAGCCGCCGAGGACGCTCGTCGGGCACGCGCCGGCGACCCGCGTCGGGTCCGGCAGCCCCTTGACCTTGCTCGCCCCGAGCTGGGCCAGGCCGTTGCCGCCGTAGCCGTACTGGTAGGTCGCGTCGCCCCAGTGGCCGCCCCAGTGCCAGACGGTGCAGTCGTCCCGCAGCGCCGCGCCGGCGTACTCCGTGCTGGCGATCGAGGTGACCCGGTCGAGCAGCGGGGCGGACGTCGTCGTGGCGCGGGCGCCGATGCGGACCTGGCGCGGCGGCGCCGCGGGCGAGCCGAACGCCCCGACCGAGCAGCCGTAGTCGGTGAACGTGGTGGACAGGTCCGTGCCCGCGGCGCGAGAGCAGTCGCCCCAGCCCCACACGGTGCCGTCCGCGCCGAGCGCGTTGAGCGAGTAGATGCCCGTGGCGACCTGGACGACGGTCGGCAGCCCGGCCACCACGGTCGGCCCGATGTTCAGGTCGGCGCTCGAGGTGCCGTTGATGCCGTACATGCCGAGGCCCCACACGACGACCTGGCCGGCGGCCGTCAGGCCCACGCCGGTGTCCACCATGCGCGAGCCGAGCGTCAGCCCCGTCCGCTGCTCGGGCGGCTCCCCGCCCAGCGCGGCCGGGAGCGGCCCGGTGCGGGCGGCGGTCGTGTCGACGTAGGCCGCCGTGGCGGTGCCGGCCAGGGTCGCCGCGAGAGCGGTCGCGACGACGGCGGCCACCGCGGCGAGGACCCGTCGGCGACGGGACGGGGGGCGGGACGTGGTGGTCATCGTGTCTCCTGCGGGGTCCGGCCGGTGCGGGGCTCCTGGGACGTGGTCGTGCGGGACGACCGGGTGGTCGCGGCGCGCCGGCTCGCGAGGGCCGTCCCGCCTGCGCCGAGCAGCGCGGCCGCGGCGAGCGCGAGACCGGCAGGGCCGGCACCCGTCCGGGCCAGCACGCCGCTCGCGGCCGACGGGGACGCGGGTGCCTGCGCCGTGACGGCCAGCCGGACGGACCCGCGCGCTCCGCGGTACGCCTCCGACGCCTCGGCCGGGAGCTCCACCCGCGCGGTGAACGTGGTGCGGTGCTCCAGGTCGGGCAGGGCGACCTGGCGCCCGAGCAGCGACGGGACGTCCGACGAGGTGAGCAGCACGGTGCCGTCCTCGTCCGTGACCGTGAGGGTCAGCGGGTGGTCACCCCGGAGCAGCGGACCGTCCACACCGCTCACCGCGAGCCAGACGGGCAGCGGGTCGTCCCCCGCCCCGGCGGCTGGCGTCACCGTCGTGGTCCACGTCGCGGCGTGACCCGGCAGCGGGGCGACGACGTCCACGGTCGCGGGCGAGACCACGACGAGCTCCTCGTCCGCGACCGACGCGCGGACCACGGTGCCGCGGACGTCGACCGTGGCACCCGGCGACAGCGGGGCCGCGCCCGCGGACGCGACGCCCGCGGGGACGAGCAGCAGGACGCCTGTCGCCACGGCGGCGGCCGGGACGCGCGCCACCGACCGGGCCACCCGCCTCACGAGCTCACCCCGCTGAAGCGCAGCCCGGCCGCGGTGGTCCGGCCGTCGTACAGGCGCCAGGTGCCCTCGGCGACGACGGCGCGGACCGCGACGGTGCGGGACCCGCCCGCGGGCACGTCGAGCACGAGCGCGGCGGCCGCGACCTGCGCGGCGGTCGCGTCGGTGGCCAGCGTCACGGGACGGCCGGCGTCGGTGACGTCGAGCACCGTGAACCGCAGCGTCGAGAACAGGTCCGGGTACCGGTTCGCGCCGACGACGACGTCCGCGGGGTCCGGGTCGAACAGCGAGAGCCCGACCCGGCCGGCGGCGTCGGGGGCGTGCACCGTCGCCCGCCACTCCACGGGCGTGTGCGTCGTGTAGGCCGCCCCGCCGGTGGTGCGCACGACGAGCGGCTCCGGGTCGCCCTCGACGGGGCCGGCGGGCGACCCGTCGGGCGCGGTGCCGGAGACCTCGAGGGCGAACGTGCCGGAGACCTCCACGACCGCGGTCGTCGTGTCGTGGTAGCCCGCGTGCACGTCGCGGGCGGAGGTCGCGAGGGCGGCGGCGCCGGCCGCGACGCAGACGAGCCCCAGGGCGCCGGCGAGCACCGCGGGGCGGGGCCGGCCGGTCCGGTTCCGGGGACGGGGAGGCTGCACGGTCGTCGTCCTCTCAGACGCTCTCGGAGACCAGGTCGACCTGGATGTCGGTGACGGCGCCCTGCCAGGCGTCGGTGAGCTCCTCGGGCACCGTCACGGTGATGTCGACGAGCCGGACCTCGCCGGGCTGCCACACGCCGCCCCAGCGGGCGGACCGCGACTCGGCGGTGCTCCCGGGGCCCGCGTCCACGAGGACCTCGCCCGTGGCGGCGTCGACGACGAGGAGGTGGAGCTGGTCGAACAGCTCCAGGCGGGAGCCGGTCCGCGGGTCGGTCCGGGCACCCCGGTCGTCCGGGTCGGTCACCGCCAGCCGCACCTCGGACGGCGCGTCGTGGGCGCCGTGCCGAGCCGCCACCCGCAGCTCCAGGACGCCGCCGGGGCCGAGCTCGCGGGCGGCGGGGTCCAGCCCGATGCGGTAGGCCTCCGGGCGGCCCTGCTCCCAGTCCGCGGCCGAGGGCACCCACCCGGGTCGGGTCGAGCCGGCGACCACGAGGTCGTGCCCGGCTCCCGGCCAGAAGCGCACGTCCTGCTCGCCTCCGCCGGTGAGCGCAGCGGCGGTGGTCAGCGCGGCGACGCCGGCCAGGGCGCACCACGACAGCATGATCCGCCGGTGCATCGGCTCTCCTCCAGGGGTGTCGGGGGTGCCGCAGGCCCGCGGGCGGTGACCGCCCGCGGGCCCGCGTCGGTCACTCGGCGGTCGAGACCGCGTCCCAGTGCAGCTGGACGTACGCCACGCCGCCGTTGAGCACGTCGTTGGTCAGGCCGTCCGCGTCGCCGCTGTCGTTGTCGGCGTCGTAGTCCGCCAGGGAGACCTGGACCGTGATCGAGTCCTCCGCGCCGGCGGCGAGCTCGGCGTTCGCGAGGGCGTCGGTCAGGCTGATCTTCTCCGCCGAGGTGCTCGCGTCGAGCTCGTCGAACGTCACGTCGCTGACGAGCGTGGCGCCGGTGCCGTCCAGGATGGTGAAGCGCAGCGCGTCGAGGTACGCCGGGGTCGACGTGCGGCCCGGGACCTCCTTGAGCCACAGGTCGATGTCCGCGCCGAGCGACGTGGAGGCGTTGCGGTACGGGAGGTCGACCTCGATGGTCGTGCCGGGCGTGATCGAGTCGGCGCCCGGGACGGCGATGTCGACGCCCTCGGGCAGGTTCGCCTCCTGCCAGGTGCCGGGGACCGGCATGCCGGCGCCGTCGGTCCCGACGACCTGGATGTTGAAGCGGCCGGAGCCGATGCCGCCGCCGTCGGTGCCGTCGCCGAGGTTCAGGTTCGCGAAGTCGGTGAACGTCGCGGCCGTGACGAGGGCGCCGACGCCGGCCACGGCGCCGATCGACAGGACGAGGCGGGTACGGGCAGAAGCCATCAGGGTGCTCCTTCCAGAGCATCAGCAGGGGTGGTGCGCGGGGCGCGCCGGGGGCGGACCTCGCTGCGGCTGTCACACGATCAGTGACCTCCGACCTGCTCACCGGGCCTGCTGGGTACCTACCCGGGTGGCCGCACCGCGTTGACCTGCGACGACACCCGTCGGCCGCCGTCCGGGACGATCAGGACCGCGTAGCACCTCCGGCGTCTCCGCGTGCGTCCTAGGTGGCCGGTGAGGGGACCGGTGAGTACACGCGGCGGGCACACTGGTCCCGTGCGCGAGCGGCAGCAGGTCACCCACCCGGCGTCCCTGGTGCGACGGCTCGGCCCGGGGGACGCCGTCGTCATCGGGCTCGGGTCGATGGTCGGCGCGGGGGTGTTCGCCGCGTTCGCCCCGGCGGCCGCCGCCGCGGGCACCGGGCTGCTGGTGGGCCTCGGCGTCGCCGCCGTGGTCGCGTACGCCAACGCGACGTCCTCCGCGCAGCTCGCCGCGCAGTACCCGACGTCCGGCGGCACGTACGTGTACGGCCGCGAGCGCCTCGGACCGTGGTGGGGGTTCCTCGCCGGGTGGTCGTTCGTCATCGGGAAGACGGCCTCGTGCGCCGCGATGGCGCTGACGTTCGCCGCGTACGCCGTGCCGGTGGCGTGGCAGCGGCCCGCGGCCGTGCTGGCGGTGCTCGCGCTCACGGCGGTGAACCTGCGGGGCGTGACGCGCACGGCCCGGCTGACGCGCGTGGTGGTGGCCGTCGCGCTGACCGCGCTCGCCGTGGTGGTCGTGGCCGGGCTCGCCGGCGGGGACCCGTCGTGGGACCGGGCGTGGACGGGCGGCCCGGACGTCGGCGCCGGCGGCGTGCTCGGCTCGGCCGGCCTGCTGTTCTTCGCGTTCGCGGGGTACGCCCGCATCGCGACGATGGGCGAGGAGGTCCGGGACCCGGCCCGGACCGTCCCGCGGGCGATCCAGGGGGCGCTCGGCCTCGCGGTGCTGGTGTACGCCGCCGTCGCCGTCGCGCTGCTGACCGTGCTCGGGCCGGAGGCGACGGCGGCGTCGCGCGCACCGCTGGCGGCGCTCGCCGACGCGAGCGGGCTGCCCGGGGCCGGGGCCGTGGTCCGCGTGGGGGCGACCGCGGCCGCGCTGGGGGCCCTGCTCGCGCTGGTCGCCGGGGTCAGCCGGACCGCCCTCGCGATGGCGCGGGAGGGCGACCTGCCGCGGACGCTCGCCGCCGTGCACCCCGGCACGCGCGTCCCGCACCACGCCGAGGTGGTGCTCGGCGTGGTGGTCGCGGTGCTGGTGGCGACCGTCGACCTGCGCGGGGCCATCGGGTTCTCGTCGTTCGGGGTCCTGCTCTACTACCTGGTCGCGAACCTGGCCGCGCTCACGCAGGACCGCCCGCACCGGCGGTTCCCGCGGGCGCTCCAGGTGCTCGGGGCGGCGGGGTGCGTGGCGCTGGCCGTCACGCTGCCGCCCGCGTCGGTGCTCGGGGGGCTCGCGGTGGTCGCCGTCGGCGTGCTGGGGAGGGTCGTCACGCAGCGGCTCCGGCGGCGGCGCGGCGCCTGAGCGCGGGAGCCCGCCTCCGCCGGCGGCGGCCCGGCGCCTGCGCGTCGGTCCCGCGGCGGCTCGGCCCGGCGGGTCAGTCGAGCGGCGCCGGCTGCCGGGGCGCCATGCCCGCCGCGCGGTACGCCGCGTCGACGGTCCGCATCGCCTCGACCGCCCGGGCCGTGCCGGACACCGGGTCGGCGCCGCGCAGCACCGCGTCCGCGAACGTCCGCAGCATGCACACGTACGACGGCGTGGGGTCCGCGGCCTCCTCGACCGTGCCGCCGTCACGCTCCACCACGATCCGGCCGCCGTGCTGCGGGGCGTACGGCGCGTGCACGACGAGCGTGCCGGCGGTGCCCTCGATGCGCGCCCGGACGCTCGGCTCCTGCGCGACCATGCTCGCGCGCACCGTGCCCTCCACGCGGCCGGGGAGGTCGAGCAGCACCTCGATGGACGCGTCGACGCCGTCGACGTCGTCCGCCGTCGCGGACCGCACCTGCGGGGTCCCGAACAGCACGGTGAGCATCCGCAGCGGGTACACGCCCAGGTCCATGAGCGCGCCGCCGCCCATCGACTCCTGCCAGCGGATGTCGGAGCGGTCGGGGATGCTCACGCAGAAGTCGGCCTCCGCCCGGCGCACCTGGCCGATCGCGCCGTCGTCGAGCAGCGCCCGCACCCGGGGCCACAGCGGGTGGTGCTGGGAGTGGAACGCCTCCATGACCACCAGGCCGGTGCCGTCCGCGAGCGCGGCGACGTCCTCCGCCTCGGCCGCGTCCGCCGTGAACGGCTTCTCGCACAGCACGTGCTTGCCCGCCTCGATCGCGCGGCGCACCCACACGCCGTGCAGCGCGGCGGGAGTGGGCACGTAGACCGCGTCGACGTCGGGGTCGGCGAGCAGCTCGTCGTACGAGCCGAGCACGCGCGGGATGCCCTCGCGCCGCGCGGTCGCCTCCGCCCGGTCGCGGTCGCGCGCGGCGATCGCCACCACCTCGACCTCCGGGACGGCGGCGGCAGCGGCCGCTACCGCGTCGTGCAGGATGCGGGCCGCACCGAGGACCCCGAGACGCACCGTCGACATGGCGGCACCCTAGCCCGGCGCGGCTGCCGTCGCCGTCGCCGTCGCCGTCGCCGTAGCGTGGGCGGCATGCCCACGCGCCGCTTCAGCCAGGTCGACGTCTTCACCACCGAGCCGCTGCTCGGGAACCCGGTGGCCGTGGTGCACGACGCCGACGGCCTCACGGACGCGCAGATGGCGGCGTTCGCCCGCTGGACCAACCTGTCGGAGACCACGTTCCTGCTGGCGCCGACGCTGCCGGGCGCGGACTACCGGCTGCGGATCTTCACGCCGGGCGGCGAGCTGCCGTTCGCCGGGCACCCGACGCTCGGGTCGTGCCACGCCTGGCTCGCGGCGGGCGGCAGGCCGGCGGGGGCGGACGTCGTGCAGGAGTGCGGGGTGGGGCGGGTGCTGCTGCGCCGCGGGGAGGACGGCCTGCGGTTCGCGGCGCCGGAGCCGCTCGCGGACACGCCGGTGCCGCCCGACGTGCTGCGGCGCGCCGTCGCCGCGCTGGGCCTGCCGGACGGCGCGGTCGTCGACCACCGGTTCGTGGACAACGGGCCCCGCTGGAACATCCTGCTGCTGGACTCCGCGGAGCGGGTGCTGGCGCTGCGGCCGGACGGGGCGGCGCTGGGCGGGGCGCACGTCGGCGTCGTGGGTCCGTACCCGCCGGGGGCGGAGGCGGCGTTCGAGGTGCGGGCGTTCGTCGGGGACCTCGGCATCGGCGAGGACCCGGTCACCGGCTCGCTCAACGCCGTCGTGGCGCAGTGGCTGACGGGCACGGGCCGGGCCCCCGCCTCGTACGTCGCCGCGCAGGGCACCGTGCTGGGACGCGCCGGCCGGGTGCACGTGGAGCGCGACGCGTCCGGGACGGTCTGGGTGGGCGGCGGCACCGTGACGTGCGTCGAGGGGACCGTGCACCTCTGAGACCCCCACCCGGCGCGGGCCTGCGGACGTCCCACCCCTCGGACCCCTGTCGCACCCAGGTGAGGGCAGGCTAACCTTCCCCTGCCGCCGGACGGGCCGACGGCCGGAACGAAGGTTGCCCGATGGTCGCCAACTACCTGATCGGCCTGCGCGAGGGCCTCGAGGCCGCGCTCGTCGTGAGCATCCTCGTGGCGTACCTGGTGCGCACCGACCGACGGCACCTGCTGCCCGCCCTCTGGACCGGCGTGGGCGTCGCCGTCGCGGTGTCGCTCGGGTTCGGCGCCCTGCTCACGTTCGGGCCGCGCGGCCTGTCATTCGAGGCGCAGGAGGCGATCGGCGGCACCCTCTCGATCGTCGCCGTCGGCCTCATCACCTGGATGATCTTCTGGATGGCGCGCACCGCCCGCCACCTCAAGGCCGACCTGCACCACCGGCTCGACGACGCGGTGGCCGCCGGGCGCGGGGCCGTGGTCGTCGTCGCCCTGCTCGCCGTGGGCCGCGAGGGGCTGGAGACGGCGCTGTTCCTGTGGGCCGGCGCCCAGGCGACCTCCGACGGCACGGCCGCACCGCTGCTGGGCGCCGCGCTCGGCATCCTCACCGCCGTCGCCCTCGCGTGGCTGACGTACCGCGGGGCCGTCCGCCTGGACCTGCGGCGGTTCTTCGCGTGGACCGGGCTGTTCCTGGTGCTGGTCGCCGCCGGCGTGCTCGCATACGGCGTCCACGACCTGCAGGAGGCCGGGATCCTGCCCGGCCTGAACGACCTCGCGTTCGACGTCTCGGCGGCCGTCCCGCCGAGCAGCTGGTACGGGACGCTGCTCAAGGGCGTCCTCAACTTCACGCCCGCCACCACCTGGCTGCAGCTCGTCGCGTGGGTGGCGTACGTCGTCCCCGTGCTGACGGTCTTCGTCCGCACCACCTGGGGCCACCGGCCCGCGCCGCCCACCGTGCCGCGCGCCGCCGAGCCCGCCGCCGCGTCCTGAGGCCGGGCGGCCCGCCGCCCCACGACGCACCCGTCGGCTCCCGGCCGGCCGCTCCGCGCGCCGCCACGAGCCCCTCCCACCGACCCGTCCTGCCACCCACGAGGAGTCCCATGTCCCGCACCACCGTCGGCGCGCTCGCGCTCGCCGCCCTCGTCCTGCCGCTCGCCGCCTGCGTCGACAACGACGCCCCGGAGGCCGGGGCGTCCGCGGGGGCGCTCACCGTGAGCAGCACCGCCGACGCCTGCGAGGTCTCCGCCGCCACGGCACCGAGCGGCACGCTGACGTTCCAGGTCACCAACGACGGCTCCGACGTGACCGAGTTCTACCTGCTGGGCGACGACGGCCTGCGCGTGGTCTCCGAGGTGGAGAACATCGGGCCCGGCATCACCCGCGACCTCGTGGTGCAGGTGCGCCCCGGCACGTACTACACCGCCTGCAAGCCGGGCATGGTCGGCGACGGCATCCGGTCCGAGTTCACGGTCACCGACTCCGGCGCGCAGGTCGGGCCGACGGGCGACGTGGCCGCCCAGCTCGCGGACGCCGAGGCCCAGTACGTGGCGTACGTGAAGGACCAGGTCGGCGCGCTCATCGCGGGGACGCAGGAGTTCGCCGCCGCGTACACCGCCGGCGACGACGACACGGCCCGCGCGCTGTACGCGGCGACGCGGGTGCACTGGGAGCGCGTCGAGCCGGTCGCGGAGTCGTTCGGCGACCTCGACCCGCTGACCGACGCCCGCGAGGCCGACCTCGAGGAGGGGCAGGTCTGGAGCGGCTGGCACTACCTCGAGAAGGACCTGTGGCCGCCGGCCCCCGCCGACAACGGGGGCGTGACGTACGTGCCGCTGACCCCCGAGGAGCGGGCGTCGGCCGCGGAGGACCTGGTGGGCTGGACGCAGGATCTCGTGGACCAGGTGAACGACCCGGACTTCACGTTCGAGGCGTTCCAGATCGCCAACGGCGCCAAGGAGCTGCTGGACGAGGTCGCGACCGGCAAGGTCACCGGCGAGGAGGAGATCTGGTCGCACACCGACCTGTGGGACTTCCAGGCGAACGTGGACGGCGCGCGCGTGGCGTACGAGGTGCTGGCGGACGTCGTCGAGGAGGAGGACCCGGACCTGGCGGCCGCGCTCACCGAGCAGCTCGCCGCCCTGGACGGCCTGCTGGCGCAGTACGGCTCCGTGGACACGGGCTTCGTGGGCTACGACACGCTGACGGACCAGCAGGTCAAGGAGCTCGCGACCGGCGTCGACGCGCTGTCGGAGCCGCTGTCCCGGCTGACCGCCGTCGTCACCGGCGCCTGACGCCCGCCGCGCAGGAAGGACGCCGCCCGTGCCCGACCCCACCGACCACCGGCCCGGCTCCCCCGTGCCCGGCGGCCCAGCCGTCCCCGGCGCGACCGGCACCGGCGCGCCCGGCACCGGGGTGACCGGCGTCGACGCGACCGACCCCGCGGCGGCGGAGCCGGCGCCCACGACGGGTGCCGGCACCCCGCCGCCCCGTCGGGGGCTGTCCCGGCGCGCCCTGCTGGGCGGCGGGCTGCTGGGCGGCGCGGCGCTCGGGGCCGTGGCGGGCGGCGTGGCCGGGTACGGCGCGGGCCGGGCGGCGGCGACCCCGGCGTCGGGTACCGGTGCGGCCGCGACGACCTACCCGTTCACCGGCGCGCACCAGGCGGGCATCGTCACGCCCGCCCAGGACCGCCTCTACCTGGCGGCGTTCGACGTCACGACCACGGACCGCGCCGAGCTGGTGGCCCTGCTCCAGCGCTGGACGACGATCGCGGCCCGCCTGACGCAGGGCCTGTCCGCCGGACCGTACGGACCGGCGTCCGGCCCGTACGACGCGCCGCCGGACGACACGGGCGAGGCCGCCGACCTGCCGGCCGCGGGGCTGACGATCACGTTCGGGTTCGGGCGGTCCCTGTTCGTGGGGGCGGACGCGGGCACCGACCGGTTCGGGCTGGCCGCGCACCTGCCGGACGCGCTGGTCGAGCTGCCGCACTTCCCGGGCGACCGGCTCGACCCGGCGCGCTCCGACGGCGACCTGGTGGTACAGGCCTGCGCGGACGACCCGCAGGTCGCGGTGCACGCCATCCGCAACCTGTCCCGCGCGGCGTTCGGCGCCGCCACCATCCGCTGGACGCAGCTCGGCTACGGCCGCACGTCGTCCACCTCGTCGGCGCAGGCCACCCCCCGCAACCTGTTCGGGTTCAAGGACGGCACCGCCAACCTCAAGTCCGAGGAGGAGTCCGACGTCGAGGCGCACGTCTGGGTGCCCGCGAGCGCGACCACCCCTGCGACGGCGTGGATGACCGGCGGCAGCTACCTGGTGGCGCGTCGCATCCGGATGACCATCGAGACCTGGGACCGCACGTCGCTGCGCGAGCAGGAGGCCGTCGTGGGCCGCACCAAGGGCGAGGGCGCGCCGCTGTCCGGCGGCACCGAGTTCACCGAGCCGGACTTCGCGGTCACCGGCCGCGAGGGCCGGCCGCTCATCCCGGTGGACAGCCACGTGTTCCTGGCGCACCCGACGCAGAACGCGGGGGTGCGGATGCTGCGGCGCGGCTACAACTTCACGGACGGCAACGACTCGCTGGGCCGGCTGGACGCGGGGCTGTTCTTCCTGGCGTTCGTCACGGACCCGCGCACCCACTACATCCCGATGCAGAACCGGCTGTCGCGCGATGACGGGCTGATGGAGTACCTGCAGCACACCGCGTCGGGGCTGTACGCGGTGCCGCCCGGGCTGCCGGACGGGTCGCTCGTCACGGGGTCGGACGGCACCCCGGTCACGACGGCGTCGAGCCCGTTCGTCGGTCAGGACCTGTTCGCGGGCTGACCGGCGTCGGCGGCCGGCGGGCGGCAGCGCAGGACCTCGAGCGCGGCGCCGGCGCCCGGCTCGACGCGCAGCGGCCCGGCCGACCACGGGACGAGCACCGTCGAGCCCGCCGACACCGGGGTGCGGGCGCCGTCGGCCGCGACCAGCGCGCCGCTGCCCGCGACCACCACGGCGACGGCGAACCCGGCGTCCCACGCACCCCCGCCGCGCAGCCGCTCGACACGGAAGAACGGGGCGGCGTCCGGCAGCAGGTCACCCTCGTCGCCGGCCCGGGCCCCGCGCAGGGCGGCGACCTCGGCGGCCGTCCGGCCACGGCGGTCGACCGCCGCGAGCGCCACGTCGAACCCGAGGCCCAGGTGCCCGGCGGTCGCGCCGTCGATCGCGTACCCGTCCCACTCGACGAGGACCGACAGGTCGGTGGGCTCCTGCAGCTCGACGACGAACGCTCCCGCGCCGATGGCGTGCGGAACCCCCGCGGGCACCAGCACGGCGTCGCCCGGCTCCAGGTCCAGCACGTGCATCGCGTCGAGCATCCCGGCGGTGTCCTGGCGGTCCACCCACTCCCGCAGCTCGGCGGCACCCACGTCGCGCCGGAACCCGAGGTGCACCGGCGCGGCGGTGAGCGCCACCCACGCCTCCGTCTTGCCGTGCGCGAGGCCGAGGTGCCGTGCCGCGAACGCGACGTCGGGGTGGGCGTGCACCGGCAGCCGCTCGCCCGCGTCGAGCAGCTTCACCAGCAGCCCGACGTCGGCGCCGTACCGCGCGACGTGCTCGGGCCCGAGCCAGGCGGCCGGGTCCGCGGCGACGGCGTCGGCGAGCAGCCGGCCGTCGGGCAGCCGCGTGCGGCCGAGCTCGGGCTCGCCGAACAGCGTCGTGGTCGACCCCACCCAGTCCTCCGGCACGTGGTCGCCCGGCGCCGGGTCGCCGCCGGGCCCGCGGAACGCCGCGATGCGGGCGCCGCCGGCGTAGAAGCGGTCGGCCGGCTGGTGGGCGGGCAGGGGGACGGGGCGGGTCACGGCTGCTCCTCGGGGCGGGGACCGGGCTGGGGATCGGGGCGCGGGTCGGGGCGGAGGGCGGGGCGCGGGTCGGCGTGGGCGCCCGCGGGCGCCGCAGCACGGCCCGGCGCCGCGGCAGGCCCGGCACCCGGAGGCAGGACCTCGACGACGACGCCCGTCCGCCACGACTCTCCCGGGCCGAGCAGCGGCGCGCCGGCGTGCGGGCCGTCGCGCTCCGGCCCGAACAGCGGCGCGTTCGCCGGCTCGACGCCGAGCACCCACGCGCCGCGGGCGGGCCACGCCCACGTGCACAGCCGCGGCAGGGTCGCGGCCGTCCAGTCGACGGCCACCTCGGCGGCACCGCCGGTGAGGACCGCCCGCGCGCGTCCGTCCGTGACCGCCAGGTCCCGGTGCTCCGCCACGACCGCGGCGGCGCCGGGCGACGGCTCCGGCATCGTCAGGACCGCGCGCCCCGGCGGCAGCGGCTCGCGCAGGCGCGTCCGGCCGGCCTCCACGCGCAGCCGGCCGCCGGGCGCCAGCAGCGGCGCGCCGAGGTTGACGTGGTAGAGCAGCGGCACGCCGACGGGGACGTCCCCGTCGTTGCGCACCACGTCGCGGACCTCGACGCGCGGCCGGCCGGTGGTGGCGACGATCTCGCGCTCGACGACGAGGCGCGTGCCGTACAGCGTCGAGAACCCCACGGCCCCGCGGACGTGCACGGCGACCCCGGACGGCGTCACCTCGCGCCACCACCGGACCTCCGTGGCGGGCGTGAGGTGGTGGCTCCCGTGCTGCCCGGCCGTCGCCGTGGGCGGTCCGATGTTCTCCGGCCCGCACGTCACCACGAGCCCGCCGAGGAACCGCTCCTCCCACCCGGCGCCCGGGCCGGGGTCGGCGCGGTGCGGCGACCGCCACGCGAGCGGCGCGTCCCCCCACCAGGCGGGACCGAGGTCGAGGCCGCGGTCGGGCCGCACGTCGAACGAGAGCCCGCCGGCCAGGCGGACCACCAGGAGCCGCTCCCCGCCCGCCTGCACCACGTCGAGCACCTGGGCGACGGCCTCCGGGAGCGCGACGAGGCCCTCGGCCAGCAGCTCCCCGGCCCCGCGGGCGGTCACGCGGTCGCCAGGGCGGCCAGGAACCCGCCCACGAACGTGTCCCCCAGCCCGATCGTGGTCGGCCGCGGCACGTCCAGCACGTACGCGGGCTCGCAGGCGACGTCGGCCGCGAGCGCCTCGACCTCCCCCGCGAACCGCGTCCCCGCGGCACCGGGCGTGCGCGCGGCCGTCGCCGCGTAGTCGGCCGGCGTGAAGGAGTCGCCGTGCACGTAGCGCGTGCTCGCCATGTCGATGCCGCCGCGCAGCGCCGCCCGCAGCCCGGAGGCCCCCGCACCGGCGGCGAGCGCCCAGTGCTGGGTGTGGACCACCAGCGTGCGGGCGGGGACGGCCGCGTGCAGCTCCCCGAGGGCCTTCGCGACGTCGGCGGCGTCCAGCAGGTCGACGGCGCGGCCGGTCCACTCCTGGAGCTCGTCCTCGTTCACCGCCCAGACGTCGACCCGCGGGGCGAGGACGTCCCGCACCGGGCCCCGCAGCGCGGGCAGGTGGTAGCCGGCGTCCTCGAAGTACACGAACCCGCCGGGCGGCACCCGGTCCAGGTCCGCCGCGAGGGTCGCGAGCCGCGCGTCCAGCGTCTCGCGCTCCTGGATGACGTTGAACCCGGAGACCAGCACCACGTCGGCGGTCGCGCACGCGTCGCCCAGCGCCGGGTGCAGCACCAGCTCGCGGTTCGGCGGGTCGTTGACGTAGATCAGGCGGTTCGGGCGCGACGCGACCACCTCGACGCCGGCGACCCGCACGGCGGACCCCGCCGGGTACTGCACGATGAGGTGCGGGTCCGTGGTGTCGCGGTCGGCCGAGCACAGGTAGGTGGTGCTCGCGGGCAGCAGCCGCCGCACGTCGTCGTCGATGCTCACCAGGTGCACCAGGGCCGGCAGGCCGCGCACCCGGTCCATGGCGATCGCCGCGCGCACGCACGTGCCGCCCAGCGTCACCCGCAGCGGGAACCGCCGGGCGAACGCCTCGACGATCTCGGACGACGCCACGAACCGCTCGCCGCCCACCCCGTCCCGGACGAAGCCGAGCAGCGAGCGCAGCAGGTCCCGCTCGCTGAGCACCGGGGTGCGAGCGTCCAGCTCGTCCGCGCGCAGCCCCCACTGCGCGGCGAGCCGCTCGAGCGTGCCCGGGTCCCAGTCGATCTCGTAGTCGACGGTCCCGCCGAGTCCCAGGACGTAGCGCGTGCTCATGGGCGGTGCCGGCCTCCTCGCCGTGGTCGTGCGGTGCTCGTCGTGCGGTGGTGCGGGGTGGTGCGGCCGCCGCCGGCCGGGGGGCAGGCCGGCGGCGGCCGGGTCGGTGCCCCGCCGGGCGGGGCGCGGTCTCAGTACAGGTCGGCCTTGCCCGCCGCGTCGAACAGCTCGATCTTCTGCGCGGCGACCACGTTCATCGCCTCGATCGCCGGCGGCTGGATCGTGTTCGGCTCGCGCAGCGTGAGGTCGGCCAGCACCTCCCGCATCCGGTCGTGGTACGCGACCTTGATGTCCGAGGAGATGTTGATCTTGTTCACGCCGAGCTTCACGGCCCGGCCGATCTCGTCGTCCGGGTTGCCCGAGCCGCCGTGCAGCACCAGCGGGATCGGCAGGCGCGCCTTGATCTCGGTCAGCAGGTCGAGCCGGAGCTCGGGCTTCAGGCCCTTCGGGTACAGGCCGTGCGCCGTGCCGATCGCGACGGCCAGGCTGTCGACGCCGGTGCGCTGCACGAAGTCGACGGCCTGCTCCGGGTCGGTGTGGATGATGTTCGACACCGCCACGCCCGCCTCGGCCTGCTCGTCGAGCTTGCCGATGGTGCCCAGCTCGCCCTCGACCGACAGCCCCACCGCGTGCGCGGCCTCGACGACACGCGCCGTGATCGCGACGTTCTCCTCGTACGGGAGCATCGAGCCGTCGATCATCACGGACGTGAAGCCGATCTGGATCGCCGTCAGCACCTGCTCGTAGCTGCCGCCGTGGTCCCAGTGGATCGCCACCGGCACCGACGCCTTGTGCGCGCGCTGGATCAGCGCCGGCATGACGTCGTGCCCGAGGTGGCTGACCTCGTCCGGGTGGATCGCGACCATCAGCGGGGCGCGACGCTCCTCGGAGATCGCGACGATCCCGTTGAACATGGCGTAGTCGCTGATGTTGAACGCCGGCACCGCGAAGCTGTGCTCGTTCGCGACGGCCAGCAGGTCCGCGCCGTTCATCAACATGGGGTGACTCCTTGTCGTGTCGTGGTCGTGCTGCGTGTGCTGCGTCGTGCTGCCGGGAGCCCCGGTCAGACCTTCACGGCGCCTGCCGTCATCCCACCGATGAAGTACCGCTGGAAGAACAGGAAGAGAATGAGGACGGGAATGCATCCCAGAATGCTCATCGCCATCATCTCGTTCCATTCGTACGAGTGCTGGCCCATGAGCAGCTGGATGCCGATCGGGACGGTGCGCATGTCCTCGGTGCGGGTGAGCGTGAGCGCGAACAGGAACTCGTTCCACGCGATCATGAACGTGTAGACGCCCACCGAGACCAGGCCCGGCACGGAGATGGGGACGAGAATGCGCCACAGAGCGGTCAGGGGCCCCGCGCCGTCGACCTTGACGGCCTCGTCCAGCTCCCGCGGGAGGGTGTTGAAGTACCCGGTCATCATGATGATCGCGTAGGGCAGCGTGAACACCATGTACGTGAGGATCAGGCCGGCGTAGGTGTTGTAGAGCCCGAGCGCGACCATGAGGCCGAAGTAGGGGATCAGCAGCGTGATGGGCGGGACCGCCTGCACGCTGACGATGACGACGTTGATGACCTTCTTGCCGGGGAACTCGTAGCGGCTGAACGCGTACGCCGCGAGCACCGCCACCAGCAGCGTCAGCAGCGTGACGCTGCCGGCCACCAGGTACGAGTTGCCGAAGAACCGCAGCTTCACGGGGTCCGTGAGGATCGTCGTGTACGCGTCGAGCGAGAATCCCTCGGTGAGCAGCCGCGGCGGCGAGGCGAAGATCTCCGGGTTCGCCTTGAACGAGCTGGACAGCATCCACAGCACGGGCAGGCCGGCGAACAGCGCGCCGATGACCAGGGCCGTCAGCACGAGCGCCTTCTGCCCGGTCCGGCGGGGCGGGGTGCGCAGGGCGGGTGCCCCGGGCCGGGCCGCGGGGGTGGTGGTGAGGGTCACCATGATCAGTCCCGTGCCTTCTGGTGCCGGACGTAGAAGAATGCGAGGACCATCGACGCGAGCAGCACCACGACCGCGGACGCGGACGCCACGGAGAACTCGTACCGGCTGAACGCCAGCTTGTACGTGAAGGTGCTGAGCATCTCGGTCGCGTTGATCGGCCCGCCGCCGGTCGTCATCCAGATCAGCGCGAACTGCTGCGTGGTCCAGATGAAGTCCAGCAGCGCCATCGAGATGATGATCGGGCGCAGCTGCGGGACGGTGACGTTGCGGAACTGCTGGAAGGGCGTCGCGCCGTCGACGCGGGCCGCCTCGTACAGGTCCCGCGGGATGCCCTGCAGGCCGGCGAGCAGCGAGATCATGAAGAACGGGTAGCCGGCCCAGACGTTGATGAACGTGACGGCCGCGAGCGCCGTGCTGGGGTTCGCGAGCCACTCCGTCTGGCCGTCGGTCAGCCCGACCGTGCCCAGCAGGTAGTTCACGACGCCGTTCGGGTTGAGCAGCAGCCGCCACAGCACCGCGATGATCGCGACCGTGAACAGCCACGGCAGCACGTAGATCACGCGGAAGAACGCCTTGACGCGGTGGCTGAGCAGCGGGGTGTTCAGCAGCATCGCGAAGCCCAGGCCGATCGCGAAGTGCGCCACCACGCTCACCGTCGTGAACACCAGGGTGTTGCGCGCCGCCGTCCAGAACACCGGGTCGGTGAGGACCTCGGTGTAGTTGGCGAAGCCCACGAACGCCGAGTTCCTGGTGGTGATGACGCCGTCGAGCAGCGAGTACCAGATCACCATGACGATCGGCGTCAGCATGAGGATCGCCAGCAGGACGCCGGTCGGGCTCAGGAACCCGTACGGGGTGAGGCGGCGCTTGAGCCGCTCCCACGCCGGCCGGGTGGCCGGCGGGGCCGGGGCGGGCGGGCCCCCGGTGCCGGGCGCGCCGTCGGTGCGGGCGGCGCCCGTGGCGCGGGACGCCCCGGCGGTGGCCGGTGTCCGCTGCGCGTGCGAGGTGAACACGGTCGGTCCTCCTTGACCGAGGACCGCGCCGGACGGGTCAGGGTCCCGCCCGGCGCGGTCGCTCTCGGGGTGGGTCAGAACTCGCTCTCCCACGACTTCTGGGCGGCGGTCAGGGCGTCGTCGACGCTCTGGTCCCCGTTCAGGGTCTTCTGGAGCTGCTCGCCGAGCTGGCGCATGAGCTCCTCGGCGACGGGCAGGCCGGTGAACTCGTTCGCCGGGTAGCCGTCCTGGTAGATCTCGAACGCGGTGGCGAACAGCTCGTTGTCCTCGACGAAGTCCGGCACGGACTCCGTGTTGCCGGGGAACGCGTTGGCGATGGACGACAGCTCGGCGTTCGTCTCCTCGCTCATGAGGAACTCGACGAGCTTCATCGCCTCGGCCTTGTGCTCCGAGTTCTCGGCGACGCCGATGCCCCAGGAGGCGTACGGGATGCCGCGCTCACCGGTGTACCCGTCCTCGGCCGGGATGGCGGAGATCGAGAAGCTGAGGTCGGGGTTCGACTCCTGGATCGTCGTGACGTGCGCCAGGGAGTCGATCATCATGCCGACGCGGCCGTTGGTGAACTCCTCGACCTTGTCCTGCTCCTTCATCGTGAAGGAGCCGGGGGCCACGACGCCCGCGTCCCAGAGGTCGGCGACGAACTGGATGCCGCTCTCGACGTCCGGGTTGTCCGTGAGCGCCGGCTGGCCGTCCTCCAGCATGGAGCCGCCGGACGCCCACACCCACGACATGACGTCGTTCTGCACGCCGTTGGGGGCCTCGAGCGAGAGCGGGAGGACCCAGCCGTAGGTGTTGTCGCCGAGCGCCGTGACCGCCTCCGCGGCGTCCGCGAACTCGCTGCGGGTGCTCGGCGGGGTGTCGACGCCGGCCTGGGACAACAGGTCGTCGTTGCTGAACATCGGGTACACGAAGTTGACGACCGGGATCATGTACGTGCTGCCGTCCACCTGGACCTGGCTGACGAGCTGGCTGTCGTCGAACCCGTCCTCGGACATCAGCGCCGAGAGGTCCGCGATGGACCCCTGCTTCGCGAAGTCGTTGACCCAGGCGCCGTCGAGGCCGACGACGTCGGACATCGTGCCCGCGGCCGCGCCGGCGAGCACCTGCTCCTTGGTCGAGGCGTACGGGCCGCTCAGCAGCTCGACCGTGATGCCGGGGTTCTCCGACTCGAACTGGTCCATCAGCTCGCGGAACGCGCCGTCGGGGAGCTCGGGCTCCCACCACTGCGCGAACTCGATGGTGACGTCGCCCCCGGACGATCCCCCCTCTGCGGCGTCGCCGCCGCCGCTGCCGCACGCGGTGAGCAGCAGCGCCGCCGCGCCGACCACCGCCGTGCCGCCCAGGTACCGCATCCGAGCTCCGTTGCTCATGACTCTCCCTCCAGGGTTGCCGCTTCTTGCGGCTGAGTGCGCATCTCTGCGTGTTTGAGCACGGTAGTGCGGGGTTGTGCGGCCGTCAAGGGGTTCCGGCCCCGCATGGGGACGCACACACGGCGGACCGCGGATGGGAGCGCGACCGCAGGCGGAGCGCGACCGATCCCCTCTCCGGCGGCCCCGTCGGAGGCTCCGACGGGGTGCCGCACGGCCTGCGGTGCTGTGCGCGGCGAGCTGCGTTCTTCCTCCGGGCTGCGCGTTTTTGTGCTAGATATTTCGTATGTCGTCCTCCGACAGCACCCCCCGCCGCCTCCCCGCCGGGCGCAAGGCCGAGCTCGCCGCCTTCGTCGCCGACGCGGGCGAGGTCACGGTCGCGCAGCTCGCCGAGCGCTTCGAGGTGTCGGCGGACACGATCCGCCGGGACCTCGACCAGCTCGACGCCGACGGCGTGCTGGTCCGCACCCACGGCGGCGCCGTCGGGCTGTCCGCCGCCCCCCGCCCGAACACCGAGCTCGACGTGCGCATGCGCCTGCAGACCCAGGCCAAGGAGCAGATCGGCGCCCGCGCGGCCGAGCTCGTCCGCGACGGGCAGGCGGTGATCGTCAACGCCGGGACCACGACGCTCGCGCTCGTGCGCGCCCTGGCCGACCACCGCGACCTGACCGTGGCCACCAACAGCCTGCGCGGCGCCACCGAGCTCGACCCCAAGGTCTACCGCGACCTGTACGTGTTCGGGGGCAGCGTGCGCCTCATGGACCAGGCGACGCTCGGCCCCGTCCGGCTGCCCGCGTGGACGCACCAGCCGGAGGTCGACATCCGCTGCGACATCGCGCTGATCGGCGTCGGCGCGGTCTCCCCCGACGTCGGGTTCTCCACCAGCAACCTCGTGGAGGCCTCGATGATGGGCGAGATGATGGACCGCGCCGACAAGGTGGCGGTGCTCGCCGACTCCTCCAAGTTCAGCCGCCGGCTGTTCGCGCAGATCGCCGAGCTCGCCCGCGCCGACTACCTGGTCACGGACGCCCCGCCGCCCCCCGACCTCGCGCGGGCGCTCGCGGAGGCCGGCGTCGAGGTGCTGCTGCCGCGCTGAGCCCGCGCGCCGGGTGCAGGATCGGTGCCGTGCGAGGAACCCGCGACACCCCGGACCGCCCGTGACCGCCGCCGCGCGCACCTCCGCCGGCCTGCTGCTGCACCGCCGGGGGCCGGACGACGCGCTCCAGGTGCTCGTCGGGCGCATGGGCGGGCCGTTCTGGGCGCGACGGCCCCGGTCCTGGACCGTGCCGAAGGGCGAGCCGCTGCCCGGCGAGGACCCGCTCGCGACCGCCCTGCGGGAGTTCGCGGAGGAGGTCGGCGTCCCCGCACCCCCGGGGGTGGACGTCGACCTGGGGGAGGTCCGCCAGCGCGCGGGCAAGGTCGTGCACCTGTGGGCGCGCGCCACGGGCCTGGACCTCGCCGCCTCCCGCGGGCCGGTCAGCCAGGTCACGGTGGAGTGGCCGCCCCGCAGCGGGCGGGAGGTCACGTTCCCGGAGCTGGACGAGCTGCGCTGGTGCGGCCTCGACGAGGCGCGCGGGCTGCTGGTGGAGGCGCAGACCGCGTTCCTCGACCGCCTCGTCGACGTGGTCGCCGGGGGCTGACCGCCGGGCCGCCCCGCCCGTCCGGGGCGTGTCGGTGGTCGGTCGTACGGTGCTCGGCATGAGCAGCCGGCCGATCGACCACGACCGCCTGACCGAGGTCAGCGCGCGCTACTTCGCCGCGCGGCCGCCCCGCACCGCGCCGGAACGGGTCGAGCACCAGCGGCTCGAGGTCGAGATGATCGAGGCGATGGGCCTGACCCGCGACGAGTTCGACCGGATGACGGCCGTCTACCGGGCGCGGCGCCGCGCGAGCTGACCGGTCACCAGGTCGGCGGTCGCCGATCCGGCCAGCGCAGCCGCTCCTCGAGCTGCGCCGCGAGCGCCAGCAGCACGTGCTCGCTCCCGGGGCGCCCCGCGAGCTGCACCCCCATCGGCAGCCCCGCCGGCGCGGCGTCGTCGGCGTCCGTCCACCGCACCGGCACCGTGATCGCGGGCAGCCCCGCGACGTTGAGCATCGAGGTGTACGGCGTGTACGCGCACTGCTGCGCGAAGCTCCGCTCCGGGTCCTCCGCGTCGTACCACCCGAGCGGCCGCGGGGTCATCGCCATCGCCGGCAGCAGCACCGCGTCGTAGCGCCCGACGCGCGCCACCATCGTGCGCTCGAACCGCGCGAGGTCCGCCAGCGCCTCCGCGAGCGCCCGCGCCGGCAGCGCGCGGCCCTGCTCCACCAGCCAGCGGCTGAGGGGCTCCAGCAGCGCGAGCCGCTCCGGGTCGTCGAGCGGCACCGCGGACGCGCCGGCCATCCACAGCGCGCGGAACGCGGGCGCGTAGCGCGGGTCGGGGTCCCATCGCCCGGTGTCCTGGACGTCGTGCCCGAGCGCGCCCAGCGCGGCGACCGCGTCGTCCAGCGCGGCCACCGCCTCGGGCCCCGGCGCCACGTCGTACGCGTCCTGCCAGGCGCTGAACGTGCTGACGCCCACCCGGAACACCGACCGCCCGTCCGGCGTCGCGCCGTGCAGCGCCGCCGCGAGGTACGACCCGGCCGGCCCGGCAGCGGTCCGCAGCGTGCGCGGGTGCGGCACGGCCCCGTCGGCGTCCCGCGGCAGCAGGCCCTCCAGCAGCAGCGCCGCGTCCGCCGTGGTCCGGGCGATCGGCCCGTGCACCACCAGCCCGCCCAGCGACTCCACCCCGCCGCCGGCCGGCAGCAGGCCACGCGTCGGCTTCAGCCCCACCAGCCCGCACGCCGCCGCGGGGATCCGGATGGACCCGCCGCCGTCCGAACCCGGCGCCACGGGCAGCAGGCCCGCCGCGACCGCCACCGCCGCGCCGCCGCTGGACCCGCCGGCGCTGCGCCCCGGGTCCCACGGGTTCCGGGCGGGCGGCCCGGTCAGCGGCTCGGTGGTCGCCGGGAACCCGAGCTCCGGCGCCGCGGTCTTCCCGAGCGACACCGCGCCGGCGGCGTCCAGCACCTGTGCGACGTCGCCGCTCACCTCGGGGACGTACCGGTGCTCACCGGCCCACGCCCGGGACCCGAACCCCGTCGGCACCCCCGCGCGGTCCCCCAGGTCCTTGTCCGCCAGCGGCAGCCCCCACAGCACCGCACCCGCCGCCGGGCCGTCCGCCGCGAGCGCCGACGCCCGTGCCCGCGCGGCCTCCGGGGTGGTCGTCGCGAACGCGCCCAGGTCGCTCGCCGCGGCCCGCGCCAGGAAGTGGTCGGCGACCGCCACCGGGTCGAGGTCGCCGGCGCGCAGGCCGTCACGCAGGTCGAGGGCGGTCCGGTCGTGCAGCGCGGTCACCCGGCCAGCGTAGGCGGGGGCCACGCCGTGGGCGGGCCCGGGGAGCCGTCCACGCGGATCGGCGGCCTCCTGGGTGTCTGACCTCGGACGTCACCGCCGCACCGATATCGTTCTCCCGTCCATGACGTCGTCGATGACGGGAGTGCCGTGTACCTGGACCTGGCCGAGCCGCAGCTGTGGGAGCACGTGTCCGCGCTGGTGGACCCGGAGGACTTCGACGCGTTCTGGGCGGGCACGCTCACCGAGAGCCGCGGGCGCGGCGCCGCGACGACGGTGGAACCGGTGGCGACGCCGCTGACGACGGTCGAGCTGCACGACGTCACGTTCCCGGGCTTCGCGGGCGACCCCGTGCGCGCGTGGTACCGCCGCCCCGCCGGGGTGGACGGCCCGCTCCCGGTGGTCGTGCAGTACGTCGGCTACGGCGGCGGCCGCGGCGAGGTCACGGAGAACCTGCTGTGGGCCTCCGCGGGCTTCGCGCACCTGTACGTCGACACCCGCGGGCAGGGCGCCGGCTGGAGCCGCGGCGCGACGCCGGACCCCTGGGGCACCGGCCCGCAGGTGCCGGGCGTGATGACGCGCGGCATCGAGGACCCGGCCACGTACTACTACCGCCGGCTGTTCACCGACGCGGTGCTCGCCGTGGACGCCGCCCGCGCCCTGCCGGGCGTCGACCCCGACCGGGTCGCGGTGGTGGGCGGCAGCCAGGGCGGCGCGATGGCGCTCGCGGCGGGCGCGCTGGCGGACGGCGTGGGCGCGGTCGTCGCGAACGTGCCGTTCCTGTGCGACATCGCGCGGGCGATCGGCATCACGGACGCCAAGCCGTTCTCGGAGGTCGTCGAGTACCTCGCGATCCACCGGGACGCCGCCGAGCAGGTGCTGCGCACGCTGTCCTACGTGGACGGCGTCGCGATGGCCCGCCGCGGCACCGCCCCCGCGCGGTTCTCGGTGGGCCTCATGGACCCCGTGGTGCCGCCGTCGACGGTCGTGGCGGCCCACCGCGAGTGGCAGGGCCCGAAGGAGCTGCGGGTCTGGCGCTACAACGGGCACGAGTCCGGCGGCCCGCAGGAGGACCTGGAGGCCGTCGAGTTCGTGCGGACCACGCTGGGCTGAGACGCGAGGCGCGGCGCCCCGACCGGGACGCCGCGCCTCGTCGTCGTGCGGCAGCCGCTACCGCGGGTGGTCGAGCAGCACCTCGCGGACCCGCACCACCGACGTCGTCGGCCGGCCGCCGCTGGTCGCGTGCACCCCGAGCCACACGCCGAGGAACCCGCCGGTGGTCACCGAGTCGAGCCAGCGGGCGTCGGCGTGCCCGACGAGCACCGGCTCAGCGTCCCCGATCCCGGCGTGCAGGGCGTACTGCGTGCCGCGGGAGCGCAGCAGCAGCGTGACCGGGGCGCCCTCCGGCCCGGTGAGGGTCGCCGAGCCCAGCTCGGTCTCGTCGTCGTCCGCGCGGCGCACGAGCACGGCCCGCCGGGTGCCGTCCGGCTGCGCGGCGCCGACCGACAGCCGGACGTGGTGCCGCTCGGACTGCCGTGCCGCGAGGCCGGCCTCCTCGCCCTCGGCCAGGTCGGCCACGAGCGTCACGCGCAGGTCGAGGTCGGTGCGCTGCTGGCGCAGGCCCAGGAACGCCGGCACCTCCACGTCGCCCAGACCCGCGGGGCGCACGGGCAGCACCCACGCGTCGCCGTCGGCGGTGGCGACCTCGGACGGCAGCGCCCGCACCGCGGTCCACCGGAGGTCACCGGCCGGGACGGGTCCGGGAGCGGCGGCCTGGACGACGCCGGGGTGCCAGGCGCCGGCGCCCGCCACCTCGACGTGGTCCGGCACGCGGCCGAGGCCCGGCGCGAACACCGGCCAGCCGTCCTCCCACGTCACGGGCACGAGGAACGTCTCCCGCCCGAGCGGGTAGTGGTAGCCGCCGTAGGTCCGCATCGCGAGCGCGACCGCCCACCACGTCCCGTCGGCCGCCTCCAGCAGGTCCGCGTGCCCGACGCCCACGACGCCCGACCCGCGGCCCAGGTGCCGGTGCGTGAGGACCGGGTTGCCCCGGTTCCCGGTGTACGGGCCGGTGACGTGGTCGGCGCGCGCGACGCTGACGGCGTGGTGGAACTCGGTGCCGCCCTCCGCCGCGAGCAGGTAGTAGCGGTCGCCCACCCGGTACAGGTGCGGCCCCTCCGCCCAGACCGCGCCGCGGACGGCGCCGGACCACACGACGTGCTCCGGGCCGGTCAGGCGCAGCGTCTCCGTGTCGAGCTCGCGCACCCAGACCTCGGTCTGGTCGTGCCACTCGGGCTCCCGCGCCGGCCGGGTGCCGTGCACCCAGACGCGGCCGTCGTCGTCGAACAGGATCGACGGGTCGATGCCGTCCTCGTCCAGCCACACCGGGTCGGACCACGGGCCGGCCGGGTCGGTGGCGGTCACGAGGAAGTTGCCGCGGCCCGGCTCGCGGGTGGCCGCCGCCTGGTCCACGAGCGTGCAGATGACCCAGAACCGGCCGTCGTGGTGCCGGATCGTCGGGGCGTACAGGCCGGACGAGGACGCCAGGCCGGTGTAGTCGAGCTGCCCGGGGCGGTCGACGACGTGCCCGATCTGCTCCCAGCTCGCGAGGTCGCGGCTGTGGAACACCGGCAGCCCGGGCAGGTACTCGAACGTCGAGGTGACGAGGTAGTACTCGTCCCCGACCCGGCAGACCGACGGGTCGGGGTAGCAGCCGGGCAGCAGCGGGTTGGGGACCGTCGTCACGGCGCGGTGACCTTGACCTCGACCACGCGCTGGTCGGCGCCGGTGACCTCGTGCACCCCGCCGGTGACGACGACCGTGCGCCGCGGCGTGGCGGTGCCCGGCAGCGCGCGCTCCTCGCGGCCGCGGCTGTTGCTGATCGCCCCGCCCGTCGTGTCGCCCAGCGCGTCCGGCGCGGACGCCTGGGAGTGGGACGCGACCCACACCTCGACGTCGCCGGGCTCGACCACCCGCACCATCCGGCGGTCCGTGAACGCCAGGCGCGTGGTCGGGACGCGGAACGTGATCCGGCGCGACTCGCCGGGCTCCAGGTCCACCCGCCCGTAGCCGAGCAGCTGCGCGACGGGCCGGACCAGCGAGGCGTGCACGTCGCGCCCGTAGAGCTGGACGGTCTCCGTGCCCGCGACGTCCCCGGTGTTGGTCACCGTGACCGCGGCCTCGAACGACGCGGCCGAGTCCACCGTGGCGTCGACGGCCAGGTCCGAGTAGGCGAACGTCGTGTACGCCAGGCCGAACCCGAACGGCCGCACCGGCGTCGGGTCGGTCGACGTGACGTCGGACGGCCCGCCGAGCACCGGGTGCAGGTAGCGGTACGGCTGGGCGCCGGCCGCGCGCGGCAGCGACACGGGCAGCCGGCCGGACGGGTTCACGGCGCCGGTGAGCACGTCGGCGATCGCGTCGCCGCCGCCCTCGCCGGGGAAGAACGCCTGCACGACCGCCGCGGGACGCGGGCCGGTGCCGTCGAGGGCCCAGCCGATCGCGTACGGCCGGCCGGTGAGCAGCACCATGACGACGGGCGTGCCGGTGGCGACCAGGTCGGCCACGAGGGCGCGCTGCACGCCGGGCAGCTCGAGCGACTCGACGTCGTTGCCCTCGCCGACGGTGCCGCGCCCGAACAGGCCCGCCTGGTCGCCGACGACGACCACGGCCACGTCCGCGTCCGCCACCGCGGCGACCGCCTCCGCGAAGCCGGACCGGTCGTCGCCCTCCACGGTGCAGCCCTCGGCGGTGACGACCGAGGTGCCCTCCGGGAGCGCGGCCAGCAGCGCCTCCTGGACGCTGCGGATCTCGAAGCCGACCGGCAGGCCCGGGTGGTGCGCGAGCACGTGGTTCGCGAACGAGTAGCAGCCCATGAGCGCCTCGGGCCGGTCCGCGTTCGGGCCCACGACGGCGACGCGCGCCGGCCGGGCCAGCGGCAGCACGCCGTCGTTGGCGAGCAGCACCACGGACTCCTCGGCGAGGCGGCGCGCCAGCTCGCGCTGCCGCGGGGAGTCCAGGTCGATCTCGGCCGGCGGCTCGTCCTCGAACGCCTCGGGGTCGAGCAGCCCGAGCTCCTCCTTCTGGGCGAGCGCGCGCAGCACGGCGCGGTCCACGAGCGCCTCGTCCACCTCGCCGGAGCGGATCCGGTCCGCGAGCTCGAGGAACGCGTCCCCGGTGGGCAGCTCGATGTCGAGGCCGGCCTCGAGCGCCAGCGCGGCCGCCTCGCTGCGGTCGGCGGCGATCCGGTGCATGACCTCGAGGAACGCCACGGCGAAGTAGTCGGCGACGACGACGCCGTCGAAGCCCCACTCCTCGCGCAGCACCTGCGTCAGGTACTCGGTGCTCGCGGCGAGCGGGACGCCGTCGATGTCGACGTACGCGTTCATGACCGAGCGCGCGCCGCCGTCGCGGACCGCCATCTCGAACGGCGGCAGGTAGACGTCCGCGATCTCGCGGGGGCCGGCCTCGACCGGCGCGTGGTTGCGCCCCGCCGTGGAGGCGGAGTAGCCCACGAAGTGCTTGAGCGTCGCGTGCACGCCGGCCTCCTGGAGGCCGCGGACGTACGCGGTGCCGACGGTGCCGACCAGGTACGGGTCCTCGCCGATGCACTCGTCGACGCGGCCCCAGCGCGGGTCGCCGACGACGTCGAGCACGGGGGCGAGGCCCTGGTGGATGCCGAGCTCGCGCATCGAGTCGCCGATCGCGCGGGCGGCCTCCTGCACCAGGTCCGGGTCGAACGACGCGCCCCAGGCGAGCGGCGTCGGGTAGGTGGCGGCCTTCCACGCCGCGAGGCCCGTGAGGCACTCCTCGTGGACCAGCGCGGGGATGCCGAGCCGGGTCTCGCGCTTGAGGCGGCGCTGCTCGGCCCACAGCCAGGCCGCGCGCTCCGCCGGCTCCACCGGGCGGGTGCCGTACACGCGGGTGTAGTGCCCCAGGCCGTGGCGGGTGATCTCGGGGAGCTGGCCGGAGTCCTTCTGGCCGGCGGCCATCTCGGACTGCATCGGCGCGACGGTGCCGTTCTGGTCGAGCCAGTAGCCCACCAGCTGGGCGAGCTTCTCCTCCAGCGTCATCCGGGCGTGCAGGTCGCGCACGCGGTCCGAGACGACGGGCCAGGCGGGCAGGGCGGGGAGCGACGGGGCCACGCGTCCTGCGGGGCGGTCGGCGATGTGGTCGGACACGCGGAGGTGCTCCTAGAGAGAAGGACGTGCGAGGGGGGCGGGCCCGGTGCCCCGGCAGCCGCGCGGCCGCCGGGGCACCGGTGGCCTCAGCCCTTGACGGCGCCGGTGAGCCCGCCGACGATCCGCCGCTCGAACAGCGAGAAGAAGATCAGCGCGGGGATCATGGACAGCGACGTGAACGCCAGCACCCGGGCGGTGTCGACGGAGTACTGCGAGGCGAACGACTGCACACCCAGCGGCAGGGTGTACATGGACTCGTCGTTCAGGATGAACAGCGGCAGCATGTAGCTGTTCCAGCTCGCGATGAACGCGAGGATGCCGACGGTGACGACGCCCGGCACGGACAGCGGCACCACCATCCGGAAGAAGAACCCGAGCCGGCTCGCGCCGTCGATGGCGGCGGCCTCCTCCAGCTCCTTCGGGATGGCCCGCAGGAACGGCACCAGGATGATGATCGTCGTCGGCAGCGCGAAGGCGATCTGCGGCAGGATGATGCCGGCCAGGCTGTTCATGAGGCCGAGGCTCTTGATCATGATGTACAGCGGCGTGATGGCCACCGTCATCGGGAACATGAGGCCCGCGGCGAACAGGGAGTACATCGCGCCGCGCCCGAGGAAGTCGTACCGGGCGAGCACGAAGCTGGCCATCACCCCGAGCACGACCACGCCGATGGTGGTCGCGATCGCCGTGATCGCGGAGTTGCCGGCCTGCTGCCAGAACAGCGAGCTGCCCAGGACGTCGACGTAGTTGCCGAACTCCCACGTCGAGGGGAAGCCCGACGGGTCCTGCGTGATCTGCGAGTTCGTCCGCAGGCCGCCCAGGATGATGTACAGCACCGGGGCGATGCACACCCCGACCAGGGCCCACGCGACGACGTAGACCATCGGGTTGACGCGGTCCAGCGACTTCCCGCGGCGCCGCGGGGCGGGGCCGGGAGCGGCGACGGGCGACGCCTGCACGGCGGTGGCGGCCATCACTTCTTCCTCTCCGTGAGCGCGCCCTCGGTGTCACGCCGGAGCACGAAGCGCTGGTAGGTCAGCGCGATGACCAGCGAGATGAGGAACAGCACGACCGCGACCGCGTTGCCGAAGCCGTAGTTCCCGGCGTTCCGGCCGTTGAGCACCATGTACGTGGCCATCGTCGACGTCCCCGCCGTGGCGGACACGTACTGGCCCCAGATGATGTAGACGAGGTCGAACAGCTGCAGCGAGCCGATGATCGACAGGAACGCCCAGATCCGGATGGTCGGGCCGAGCAGCGGGAGCGTGATGCTGCGCTGCGCCTGCCAGTAGGACGCGCCGTCGATGGCGGCGGCCTCGTGGAGCTCCTCGGGGATCGACTGCAGGCCGGCGAGGAACAGGATCACCGCGAAGCCGATGTACTTCCAGGTGATGATGATCATCAGCGACCAGATGGCGATCTTCGGGTCGGACAGCCAGTCGACGGCCCAGCCCGAGAGGCCGATCTTGCCGAGCAGGTCGTTCACGGCGCCGCTGGTCTGGAGCATGAGGCTCCAGCCGGTGCCGACGATGACCTCGGAGATCACGTACGGGACGAAGATCAGCACGCGGATCAGCGACCGCCCGCGGATCTTGCGGTTGAGCAGCAGCGCCAGGATGACGGCTGCGGGACCCTGCATGACGAGCGACATGACGACGATGAAGCCGTTGTGCCGCAGGGCGTCGATGAAGGTCGGGTCCTGGAAGATCGTGAGGTAGTTCTGCAGCCCGACGAAGTCGGTCGGAGGGCCGTAGCCCTTCCACTTGAAGAACCCGTAGTAGGCGGCCATGACGACCGGGAAGATCACGAACGCCAGGAAGATCAGGATGGCGGGGCCGGTCAGGAGGGTGACCTCGAGCCGCTGACGCCAGCTCCCCCTCTTCCGGCGCCGCGGCCGGGGGGCCGGGGACGGCGCCGTGACGGCACCGTCCCCGACACCCGAGCGACCCTCGGGCGACGTCGTGACCAGCGGGCCCACGCCCTGCGAGTCGCTCATGATCCAGCTACTCCTTGGCCGCCGCGGCGTTGACCGTCTCGACGATCGCGTCGGGGCTGCCGTTGCCCGCCAGCATGTCGACGACGCTGGTGTTCAGCGCGTTGCCGACGTTCTGGCCGAACAGGGTGTCGAGCCACACCGACACGTAGGCCGCGTCGTTGTAGGCCGCGAGGACGTCCTGCAGGGCCGGGTCGGTGACGACGCCCTGCGCCTCCTTGCTCGCCGGCAGGGTGACGAACGCCTTGGCGTAGTTCTCCTGGTACTCCTTCTGAGCGGCGAAGTTCAGGAAGTCCGCGCACTCGGCCGGGGCGTCCACGTAGCAGCTGAAGCCGTCGACGCCACCCATCATGGCGCTCGGGTCACCCTTGCCGCCGTCGACCGCCGGGAAGGGGAACCAGCCGAGGTCGGCCAGCGGCTTCTGGTCCGGGGTCAGCGAGGCGATGACGCCCGGGTCCCAGGCGCCCATGAGCTCCATGGCGGCCTGGTGGTTGGCGACGAGACCGGCCGACGAGCCGGCGCCCTGCTGCGCGGAGGTGGTGAGGAAGCCGTTGTTGAACGGCTCGGTGCCCGCGAAGTCCTGCAGGTCCTGACCGGCCTTGGTCCAGCACTCGTCGTCGAAGCTCATGTCCGCGGCGGCCTGGGCCATCGTGTCCGCGGAGCACTCGCGCAGCGCGAAGAAGTAGTACCAGTGAGCGGCGGGCCACGCGTCCTTGGCGCCCAGCGCGATCGGCTGGATGCCGGCGTCCTTGAGCTTGTCGACGGCGTCGTTCAGCTCGTCCATCGTGGTCGGCGTCTCGGTGATGCCGGCCTGCTCGAACAGGTCCTTGCTGTAGTACAGGCCGCCGGGGAGGACGGCCGTCGGGACGCCGTAGGTCTTGCCGTCGATCGAGAACGCCGACAGCGACGCCTCGCCGAGCGCCGACTTGGTCTCGTCGGTGAGCTTGTCGGTGAGGTCCATGGCCTGGCCCGCCTCGACCACGTCGGCGAGCTTGCCGCCGCCGCGCGCCATGAAGATGTCCGGCGCGTCGCCGGAGTTCAGGGCGGTCTGGAGCTTGCCGTCCATGTCCTCGTTCTGGATGGACTGGATCGTGATCGTGACGTTCGGGTTGGCCTCCTCGAACGCGGCGACCGTGTCCTCCCAGTACGCCTTGCCGTCACCGGTCGTGGAGTTGTGCCAGAAGGTCAGCTCGACCTTCCCGTCACCGCCCCCGTCGTTGGACCCGGAGTCGTCACCACCGCCACAGGCGGCCAGGCCCATGGCTCCCACGACCACCGCGGCCGCGACCGCGAGTGTCTTGCGTGCCTTCATGAGATCTGTCCTCTTCGTTGAGTTGACCGGAGGTCCTCCCCGGTGGGTCGGACCCGATGTGCCGCCAGGCGTCAGCCCACCGGCTGCTTCCCTTCGGCCTCGCCGACGCCGACTGGTGCGCCAGTGCTCACGTCGGGCCTCCCTCGTCATCGCTGACCGGACTGCACGAGGGACTCTCGCAGGCGGCAAACCACCGTGTCAACCGTTGTCGATAACGTTTTAGCAACCGTAGGATGTCGGCCATGGCACGCCGGGTGACGATCACGGACGTCGCCCACGAGGCCGGTGTCTCCGTGGCGACCGTCTCCAAGGTGATCAACGGGAGGGACGGGATCGCGCTGGCGACGGCGACCCACGTCCAGGAGGTCGTGGACCGCCTCGGGTACGAGTCGAGCCTCGTCGCGCGCGGCATGCGGTCGCACCGCACGTTCGCCGTCGGGGTGCTCGTCGCGGAGTTCGAGCCGTTCTCCACCGAGATCCTCAAGGGCGTCGGCGCGGCGCTCGCCCACACCGACTACGCGCTGCTCGCCTACACCGGCGGGGGCGCCGGACGGGCCGGCTGGGAGCGCCGCTACCTCTCGCGGCTGAGCGGCACGCTGATCGACGGCGCCATCCTCGTGACGCCCACCGTGGTCGACCCGGACGCGCCGGTCCCGGTGGTCGCCGTCGACCCGCACGCCGGCCCGGGCGCGATGCCGACGGTCGACTCCGACAACCTCGAGGGCGCGATGCTCGCCGTGCGCCACCTGCTCGGGCTGGGGCACCGGCGGATCGGGTTCCTCGGCGGCCGCCGCGACCTGGAGTCGTCCGCGCTGCGCGAGGCCGGCTACGTCCAGGCCCTCATGGACGCCGGCGTGACGCCCGACGCCGACCTCATGCACGTCGCGGAGTACCGGCGCGGCGCCGCGTACGAGGCGACGGCCGCGATGCTCGCCCTGCCCGACCCGCCCACGGCCGTGTTCGCCGCCAACGACGTCTCCGCGATGGGCATCCTCGACGCCGCCGCCCGGCTCGGCGTCCGGGTGCCGGACCAGCTGTCGGTGGTGGGGTTCGACGACATCCCGGAGTCGGCCTCGACCACGCCGCCGCTGACGACGGTCCGGCAGGAGATCCAGCAGCTCGGCTCCACGGCCGTGCAGCTGCTGCTCGCCGCGCTGCCCGGCGGTGCCGCGGCGCAGGACGAGCCGGGCGGGACGCAGCCCGGTGCGCGCGGGCGCGCCGTGCACGAGCGGCTGCCCACCTCGCTGGTGGTGCGCGGCACGACGGCGCCGCGGCGCTGACCCGCCGACCTGCGCCCCCGGCGCGGGGAGCGCAAGATGGCTGTGTGATACAGCAACATGTCCGCCGCACCGTCCTGACCTCCACCGCGCTGGCCGCCGGGCTCGTCACCCTGCTCGCCGGCTGCGGGTCCTCCGGCGACACCGCCGCGCCCACCGCGCCGCCGCCCGCCACCACCACGACGCCCGGCACGCCGGCCCCCGGCGACGACGCCACGACGCCCGGCGCGGGCGCGACCGGAGGTGCGGACGGCGGCGGCGGGACGACCGGCGAGGGCCCCGGCGGCTCGTCCGGCGACGAGGGCGCGGGCGACGGGCTCGAGCTCGCGCGCTGCGCGACCGGCGACCTCGAGCTGTCCGTCGCCGACCAGGACGCCGCCGCCGGCAGCCGGCACGTCGACCTCGTCCTCACCAACACCGGGGACGACGCCTGCTGGCTCCAGGGCTGGCCGGGCGTGTCGTTCGTCGGCGGCGGGGACGGCGAGCAGGTCGGCGCGTCCGCGACGCTCGACCGGTCGAGCGGCCACGACACCGTGACGCTGGACGCCGGCGGCACCGCGCACGCTCCCCTGACCGTCTCCGTCGCGCAGAACTACCCCGCCGAGTCGTGCTCGCCGGTGCAGCCCGACGGGTTCCGCGTCTACCCGCCCGGGTCCACCGAGTCGCTGTACGTCCCCGACGCCGACCTCGAGGCCTGCGCGAGCACCGACGTGACGCTGCTGACCGTCCAGGCGCTGCAGCCCGGCAGCTGACGACGACGCCCGGCCGGGACGCGGTGCGCGTCGCCGGCCGGGCGCGGGGCGGGCGCGGGGCGGGTGCGGGTGAGACCGGGGTGGGCGCGGGTGGCTCAGCCGGGGTCAGGCCCGCGCCGCCGGGGTCGCGCCCCGCACGCCCCGCACGGCCGCGGCGACGGGCACGACCACCCCGATCGCCACCACGGCGACGGCCAGCCCCGCGAGCACGCCGACGTCCAGCACGGGCAGCGGGCTGCCGAGCAGCCCCTGACCGACCCCCACCAGGGCGGGCAGCACGCACGCCACGCCGACCGCGAGCGCCGTGAGCGTGGTCAGGCCGGACTCCACGGTCACCATGCCGAGCAGCTGCCGGCGGGTGGCCCCCGTGCGGCGCAGCAGCGCCAGCTCGGGCGCCCGGGACCGCACGAGCAGCACCAGCGTGTTCGCCGCCGCGACCGCCACGAACGCCAGCAGCGCGAGCAGCAGCCAGGTGGACAGGCCCTGCTCCCCCGCGGCGGCGTCCCGCACCTGGGCCGCGTAGCCGGCGGCGTCCGTGACCGCGAGGCCCGCTGCCCCCAGCTCGGCGCGCACCGCCGGTGCCGCACCGGGAGCGGTGAGACGCACGAGCACCGCCCCGCCGGCCGGCTCGGCTCCGGTCGCCGCGGCGTCCGCCGCGACCCGCTCGCCCACCAGGTAGTCGCCGAGGCCGAGTCCCCGGTCGTACAGCGCGACCACCGTGAGCTGCCGTTCCTGCCCGCCGATCCGGACCAGCACCTGCCCGCCCACCCCGGGGCCGCCGACGGCCGCCTCGCGGCTCAGCGCGATCGTGCCGTCGTCCGCCAGGCCGGCCAGGTCGCCCGCCCGGACGTCCGGGTCGAGCAGGCCGGCCTGCGCCGGGACGGTGCGCAGGGTGGTCGGCTCCCAGCCCAGCGCGTCCAGGAACGGCAGGTCCTCGTCGGGCTCGTCGACCATGACCTGCGCGGGCACGAGCGTCGTCGCCGCGGCGTCGGCCACGCCCGGGAGGGCGGCGACGCGGGCGGCGGCTTCGGCCACGTCCGGCCGGTCGGGCACCACGAGGTCCGCGGTGACGCCCTCGCGCACCTGCCGCTCCGCCGCCTCGACGACGCCCGCGTTGACGCCGGACTGGACGGTGCCGAGCGCCAGCAGCAGCGCGAGCGGCACGATCGCCCCGGTGAGGCGCCGCGAGAAGCCCCGGGCGTTCGCCAGCGCCAGCGTGGTCACGGCGCCGCGCCGCCCAAGCGCGAGGCCGCGGCGGGCCGCCCAGCCCACCAGCAGCGGGCCCGCCAGCGCGGCCGACGTGATGAGCAGGAACGCGGACGTCGTCGCCGCCGCGCTGCCCATCAGCCCCGGCAGCACGAACGGCACGCCGGCGGCGGCCAGCCCCACCGCCGCGAGCACGAGGGCCGTCAGACGGCGCCCCCGCGACAGCCCCGACCGCTCCACCGCCGAGCGCTGCAGCGCGGTCGCCGGGCTGAGGCGCGCGCTCTCCCGGGCGGCGACCCGGGCCGCGAGCAGCGCCGTCGGCACCAGCAGGGCGAGCGTCGCGAGCACGGGCCACGGCGACAGGGTCATGGCGAAGCCCTCGGGCACCACGCCCCCGGCCCGCAGCGCCCCGGTCAGCCGCGGCGCGAGGAGCAGGCCCGGCACCGTGCCGAGCGGCGCCGCGACCGCGAACACCAGCAGCACCTCGGCGGTGATCGTCGACCGGACCTGGGCGGTCGTGGCACCGATGGCGCGCAGCAGCGCGAACTCGCGGGACCGCGGCCGCAGCGCGCCCGCGAACGTCGACGCGACCACCAGCAGGGCGATCAGCACGGCGGTGCCCGCGAAGGAGGACGCCACCGCCAGCAGCATCGCGGCCGACGGGTCGGCCTGCGCGCCGGGTGACGCCGACAGCCGGAGGCCCGCCTCGACCCACGCCCCGGTCGCGGTCAGCAGGGCCGCGGCCAGGACGACGACGAGCGCGCTGCCGGCGAGGCCCGCACGGTGGACCCGCACGGCGGACAGGGCGGAGGACCACATGCCGCTCACCGCCCGAGCCCGAGCATGCGGTCGGTGACCTGCTCGACCGTGGGCTCGTCCAGGTGGCCGACCACGAGGCCGTCGGCCAGGAACAGCACCCGGTCCGCCGTGGCGGCCACGCGGGCGTCGTGCGTCACCAGGACGAGGGTCTGGTGCAGCGTGGCCGCCGTCGTGCGCAGCACGTCGAGCACCTGGGCGCCCGTGTGCGAGTCGAGCGCCCCGGTGGGCTCGTCCGCGAAGACCACCGCCGGCCGCGTGATGAGCGCCCGGGCGATCGCGACGCGCTGCGCCTGACCGCCGGACAGCTCGCCCGGCAGGCGGTCCTCCATGCCCTCCAGCCCGACGGCCGCCATGAGGTAGCGGCGCAGGTGCGGGTCCGGCGCGCGCCCGCCGAGCTGCAGCGGCAGCGCGACGTTCTCGGCGACCGTGAGGTGCCCGACCAGGTTGTACGACTGGAACACGAACCCGATGCGCTCCCGGCGCAGCCGCGTGACGGCGTCCGGGGACAGGGCGGTCAGGTCGTCGCCGCCGACCAGCACCTGCCCGCTGGTCGGGCGGTCCAGACCGGCTGCGCAGTTCAGCAGCGTGGACTTGCCGGACCCGGACGGGCCCATGATCGCGGTGGCCGACCCTGGCGGCAGCGCCAGGGAGACGCCCGCGAGCGCCTCGACGGTGCCGCGGCCGCTGGGGTAGGAGCGGCGCACCTGCACCAGCCGGACGGCCGGTTCGGTGCCCGCGACGGGCTGCTCGGTGGTGGGTGCGGGGAGCGTCACGGTGTCCTCCGGGGGTCGACGCGAGGGGTCCTTCTTCTCGCTCGCCACGCTAGGAACCGGGCACCGTCGCCCTCCAGACGCGCAGGACGCAACTGCACGGCCTGCATCCTCCGATGCAGGCCGTGCCCCCCGGGGCGGACCTCCTACGGGCCCGGCACCGCCACGACGCGGTTCTGGTACGCCCACACCACGGCCTGCAGCCGCGAGCGCACGCCGAGCTTCGGCATCATCCGCGCCAGGTGCGACTTCACCGTCGACACCTCGACGACCAGCGTCGCGGCGATCTCCTCGTTCGACATCCCCTGCGCCAGCAGCTGCAGGATCTCCCGCTCCCGCGCCGTCAGGACGTCGGCCCCGCGCTCCACGGTCACCGGCTGCAGCCGCCGGCGCCCGGCGAACTCCCGCAGCACGCGGTGCGTCAGCGCCTGGTCGAGCGTCCCGAGGCCCGCGGCGACCTGCCGCACCGCGTGCACGATCGTCTCCGGCTCCGCGTCCTTCAGCAGGAACCCCGACGCGCCGGCCTCCAGCGCCCCGAAGACGTACTCGTCGAGGTCGAACGTCGTCAGCACGAGCACCGGCACCGGGTGCTCGGCGTCCGGGCCGCACAGCTCCCGCGCGACGGAGATCCCGTCCCGCCCCGGCATCCGCACGTCCAGGCACACGACGTCCGGGGCGGTGCTGCGGGCCAGCGCCAGGGCCTCGACGCCGTCAGCGGCCGCGCCCACGACCTCGAGGTCCTGCTCGGCGTCGATCAGGGCGGTGAGGCCGGCACGGACGAGGGGCTGGTCGTCGGCGACGAGGACGCGGGTCACGGGGCGGCTCCGGTGGCGGGCGGGACGGTGCGGGGGGTGGGCGCGGCGGTGCCGCTCCCGGGGTCGGGTGCGGGGTCGGGTGCGGGGTCGGGGGGCGGCGCTCCCGCGGGCGAAGCACCGACGGGCTCCGTGCCGGGCCGCTCGCGGGGCTCCCGGGGCAGCGTCAGCCGCACCTCCCACCCCCCGTCCGGCGTCGGACCGTGCCGCAGCGTCGCCCCCACGAGGTCGGCCCGCTCCCGCATCCCCCGCAGCCCGTGCCCGCGGTCGTCGCGCTCGGCCGGCGCCGGCACGAGAGCGGGCGGGTCGTTGCGGACCGCGACCACCACGGCGGCGGCCCCGCGGTCGTCGACCATCACCCGGCAGGCCGCCCCGGGCGCGTGGGAGCGGGCGTTCGCCAGCGCCTCCTGGACCATCCGGTACGCGGTGAGCTGCCCGAGCGGACCGACGCCCGCGCCCAGCTCTCCGTCGGCGCCCTCGGGGCGGAGCACCTCGACCGTCGTCGGCGCCCCGGCCACCGCGCCCGCCGCCGCGACCAGCCCCGGGACGGCCGCCAGGGACGCCGCCTCGGTCTCCGCGGGGTCGTCCGCGCGCAGCAGCCCGACCAGCCGTCGCAGGTCCTGCAGCACCACGCGGCTCTGGTCCCGGACCGCCCGCACCCCCTGGTGGGCCGCGGCGGGGTCGGTGTCGATCTGCCGGTCGATCGCCGAGGCCATGAGCGCGATGCCGGACAGGTGGTGCGCCGCGATGTCGTGCAGCTCGCGGGCCATCGCCGTCCGCTCGGTGGCGACCGCCGTGCGCACCAGGGCGTCGCGCTCGCGGGCCAGCGCGCGCAGCTCACCGGCCTGCGCCTCGCGGACGGCCCGCCGGGACGCCACGACCAGCGCGGTCCCGAGCGGCAGCGCCACCAGGAGCACGGCCTGCCCGAGGGCCGCCGCCAGCAGCAGGGGGACGCTGCCCGTGACGCCGGTGCCCCGGAGCGCCCCGTCGGCGGTGAGCAGCGCGAGCACGACGGGCAGCACCCCGCGCAGCCGCGCGAACGGCACCGCGACAGCCGCCCGGTACACCGCGACCAGCACCGCCAGGCCCGTCAGCCCGCCGGCCCCGGCACCCGCCGCGAGCGCCGCCACCACCGCCGCTGCCGACACCCCGAGCAGGACCGCGCGCGGGCGGGACCGCACCCACGCCAGCGCGACCGCCTGCGCGGCGAGCGCGAGGAGCACCAGCCACCAGCCGGCCGATCCCGCGGGCACGTCCGCCGGCACTGCCGCGTCCGCGGCGGGGTCGGTGTCGAGCCGCGCCAGCAGCGGCAGCGCCAGCAGCCCCGCGACCGCGACCGCACCGGTGACCGCCGCGGCCACGACGTCGCCGCGCGACGGCCGCTGCCCGGCGGCGTGCGGCGGCGTCCGCCCGACGGCGTCCGGTGCGGGCGAGGTCACCATCCCGGCATCGTGCCACGCGGCGCGGCCGCCTCCCCGGGGGTGCGGCGGCCCTCCTCGGGCGGGCGTGGCCACCGGCGCCGCGACCTCCGGCACGACGCCGGGAGCGCCCGGCCCCACCCCAGCAGGTGGACCTCCCGGTCGTCCTCGTCACAGCCGCTGTGCAGGGGGCCGCTCCCGGCGCAGGGGCGGACGTCCGGCGACAGGGGCCGTCGGACCCTCCCGCCACGGGCGGCACCGGCCTACCGTCGGGGCATGAGCCGTTCCCACACCCGCTGGTCGGACCTCCCCACGTCCCGCCGGGTCGGCGCCGTCGTCGTCGGCCTCGCCCAGGTCACCCTCACCGCCGCGGCGTACCGCGACCTCGCGCGCCGCCCGGCGTCCGAGGTGAGCGGGACGAAGCTCGCGTGGGGGCTGGCGATCCTCGTCAACTGGGTCGGGCCCCTGGCGTACTTCGCGAAGGGACGCCGCACGGCGGGCTGACGCCGGGGCGCCCGCCCGAGCCTGCGAGGATCCACCCGTGACCACGCGACGCACCCCGCCCGGCCCGCTCGACACCGACGCGGCGGAGGCGCTCTGGACCGCCTACGTCGCCGCCCACCCGGAGGCCGTCGCCGCCGGTGACGAGCACGTCGTCGACCGGTTCGGCGACTCGGTGGAGCTGAGCGACGAGCTGCTCGGGATCGTCCGCCACGGCGCCAAGCGCGCCACCGCGGAGCTGGTCACCGAGTTCGCGCACCGCGGCGAGCCGCTGCCCCGCGTCGGCGCGCACTGGGTCGCGTGCGACGGCCGCGGCGCCCCCGCGCTCGTGCTGCGCACCGTCGAGCTGCGGGTCGCGACGTTCCGCGAGGTCGACGCGGACTTCGCGTTCGACGAGGGCGAGGACGACCGCAGCCTGCGGAGCTGGCGCGAGCAGCACCGGGTCTACTGGGAGCGCACCTGCGCGGCCCGCGGCGCCCGGTGGAGCGAGTCGGACGAGATCGTGCTGGAGCGGTTCCGGGTGGTGTGGCCGCCGGAGCACGCGGACTGAGGCTCTGCTGAGGCCTTCCTGACGGTCCGGGCGTGGCGGTTCCCCCGGGTGCCGGACCGGGTGATCCTGGCTCGCGGCCCCTCCTCCGAGGGGCACGGGGACCGCGTCCCCGGCCGCGCACCAGCCCGAGGCAGGCCCGTGAAGCGACGCAGCACGCCGCCCGAGATCACCTCCGCCGACGACCACCCCGCGCCGCGGACCCGCCGCGGCCCGAGCCGCCGCACGCTGCTGCGGACCGCCGGCATCGGCGCCGTGGGCGTCGGCCTCGGGGCGGCGGCCGGGCCGGCGTGGCGGGCCGTGACGTCCTCCGCCGAGCCGGCTCGGGTCCCGTTCCCGTCGGCCGACGAGCTGCGCGTCGACGGCGTGACGGTGGTCGACCCGCTCGACGGCAGCGCCACCGAGGGCCGGTCGGTACTGCTGCGCGGCGGGCGGGTCGTGACCGTCGGGGCCGTCGGCGAGGTGACGTCGAGCCCCGGGGCCACCGTGCTCGACGGCGACGGGCGCTGGGCCGTCCCGGGCTACACGAACATGCACTCCCACGCGCTCCAGGCCGAGCACCCGGAGCTGCTGCTCGCCACGATGCTCGCCGAGGGCACCACCGGGTTCCGGCAGATGCTCGGGACGGACGACATGCTGCGGTACCGCGCGGAGGACCGGCTGCCGCTGACCCCGCACGCGCCGGCCCTGCTGTCGATGCCGGGGCGTCTGGTGCTGCCGTTCACCGCCGGCTCACCCCAGGAGGCCCGCGACGAGGTCGCGCGGCAGTGGGACCGCGGCGCGGACTTCATCAAGATGGTCATGGTGGAGCGCGAGACGTTCTTCGCGGCGGTCGACGCCGCGCACGAGCGGGGCATGCGGATCGCCGGGCACCTGCCCCCGCCGGTGGGCGTCGCCGAGGCCGCGGAGGCCGGGTTCGACTGCATCGAGCACCTCGGCACCGGCAACGCGGTCTTCATCGCCTGCGCGACCGACGAGGACGACCTGTGGGCGCAGCAGGACAAGACGATGCCGATCCCCGGCTGGGTGACCGGCCTGCCGTTCGTCGACAAGGTCTTCTCGGCGATGACGGACAAGCAGCTCATCAACCCGGCCGCGTTCGGGGACCCGGCCGGCGTCGCGCTGCTGCAGCGGGCGCTCGACGGGTTCGACGAGGACAAGGCACGGGCGCTCGCCCGGACCCTCGTCGCGCACGGCACCTGGCAGTCACCGACGCTCGTGCGGCTGCGCACCCAGTACCTCGCCGACTCCCCCGAGTACGCCTCCGACCCGTGGCTGCGCCGGATGTCGGCGGGTGCCCGGGCGGACTACGAGGACGTGCTGGCGACGTTCCGGGCGCTCCCCGCCGAGATGCGCGCCACCTACCGCGAGGCGTACGCGCGGTCGGTGGACGTCGTGCGGATCATGCACGCCGAGGGCGTGCCGGTCGTGGCGGCGACGGACGGCCAGGGGCGCGTGCCGGGGCAGTGGCTCCAGCTCGAGCTCCAGGAGCTCGCCGCAGCCGGCCTGTCGCCGCTCGAGGTCCTGCGGTCGGCGACGGTGGCCCCCGCCCGGTACCTGGGCCGGTCCGACCGGTCGGGCCGCCTCCTACCCGGGGCCGACGCCGACCTGCTGCTCCTGGACGCCGACCCGCTGGCCGACGCCGCGCACCTGGGCCGCATCTCCGTGGTCGTGCGGGGCGGGCACCCGTTCACGGCGGACGAGCTCGCCGCGACGGTCGACCGGCTGGACGCCGAGGGCCCGAGCGCGGCGGCGACCGCGGCGCTGGCCGGGGCGCGACGCAGCCCGGACCTGTGCTGCCGGCTGTGACCGGGCCGGCGGGCGGGGCGGGCGGTCAGTGCCCGCCCGCAGTCAGCGCCCGCCCGTGGTCAGCGCCGGCAGCTCGACCGTGAACGCCGTGCCGGCCTCCGGCGAGCTGGTGACCGAGACCCGGCCGCCGTGGGCCTCGACCAGCGACTGAGCGATCGCGGTGCCCAGCCCGGAGCCGGCCGACCCCGCGGTCCGGGGGCGGCCGGGGTCGCCGCGCCAGAACCGCTCGAACACGTGCGGGAGCTGGTCGGCCGGGATGCCGGGCCCGGTGTCGGCGACGACGACCTGGTGCCGGGACCCGCCCGGGAGCACCCGGACGGTCACCACGGCGTCCGGAGGGGTGTGCTGGACGGCGTTCCCGACGAGGTTCCGCAGCACCTGCGCCAGGCGCGCGCCGTCGCCGAGCACCACCGCGGGCCGGTCGGCGTCCAGGCGGACCTCCCGCAGCGGCGCGACGACCCGGGTGTCGGCCACCACGTCACCGGCCAGCGCCGCGAGGTCCACCGGCTCGCTCTCCAGGGGCCGGCCGGAGTCCGTCCGCGCGAGCAGCGCGAGGTCCTCCACCAGCAGCCGCATGCGCACCAGCTGGCCCTCGACCCGTTCCATCGCGGCGGCCTGCCGGTCGGGGTCGGTCAGCCCTCCGCGCAGGTACAGGTCGACCCAGCCGGTGGCGGCCGTGAGCGGGGACCGCAGCTCGTGCGACGCGTCCGCGACGAACGCCCGCGTGCGCTGCTCGGCGTCCTGCTGGGCGTCGAACGCGGAGTTGACCATGCGCGCGACGTCCGCGACCGCCGGGTCGCCGCGGTCGTCGACCGGCAGCCGCACGCTGCGGTCCCCGTCGGCGATGCGCGCGGCCCGCTGCGCCATGGCGGTCAGGGGCCGCAGCCCGCGGTCGACGATCGCCACGGCGACCGCGATGAGCAGCGCGATCGTCACGGCCGCCCCGACCGCGAGCGCCCCCACGATCGTCGCGAGCGTGGCGCGGCGCTGCCCGCCGTCGGAGACCAGCACCACCCGGTCGACCGCGACGGGACTGCCGTCCACCGCGTAGGTGAGGAGGCCCGCGGTGTCGATCGCGGCCGCGATGTCCCCGGAGGCGACCTCGACGGGCTCGGAGGACTCGGCGGCGGCGACCGTCGCCGGGTCGGCACCCAGCGGCGGCACCGAGGTGAGGACGTCCCCGGAGGCGTCGACGAGCACGACGCCGAGCTGGTGGCCGACGGCGTCGCCCAGCCGGTCGCGGGTCAGGTCCGCCCCGCCGGCGGCGCGCAGGCTGCCGAGCACGCGCGCGGCGGCGTCCTCGAGCGAGCGCCGGTCGCGCTGGTCGAGCTGGTGGGAGGCCAGCGAGAACCCGATGACCGCCGACAGGACGATCGCGAGCGACGTGACGAGGGACAGCGTCAGCGTCAGCCGCGCCCGGATCGAGCGGACCCTCATGCGGCCGAGGGGTCGCGCACCGCGTAGCCGAAGCCGCGGACGGTCCGGATGAGGGGGGCGTGCCCGTCGTCGACCTTGCGCCGCAGGTTCGACACGAAGCGCTCCACGACGTTGCCGTCGCCCCCGAAGTCGTACTGCCAGACGGCGGCCATGATCTGGCCCTTCGACAGCACCCGGCCGCGCTGCTCCAGCAGCAGCTCGAGCAGCCGGAACTCGGTCGGCGAGAGGTCGACCGTCTCGCCGGCGCGGCGCACGAGGTGGTGGGCGCGGTCGAGCTCCAGGTCGGCGCACCGCAGCACGTCGTCGTCGGGCTGCACCACGGACCCCCGGCGCAGCAGCGCGTCCAGCCGGGCGACCACCTCGACCGCGCTGAACGGCTTCGTCACGTAGTCGTCGGCGCCCAGCCGCAGGCCCCGCACGCGGTCGTCGACGGTGTCCCGGGCGGACAGGAACAGCACGGGCAGCCCGGCGTCGCGCCGCCGGACGAGCTGGACGAGCTCGAACCCGTCGGTGCCGGGCATGGACACGTCCAGCACCAGCACGTCCGGCCGCTGCGCGCGCAGGGCCGCGAGCGCCTCCGTGGCGCCCGCGGCGACGTCGACCACGAACCCGGCGAAGTCCAGGGTCGACGCGAGCATCTCCCGGATCTCGGGGTCGTCGTCCACGACCAGCACGCGGGGGGCCATGGCGTCAGCCTCGCACGCCCGTCAGGCCGCGGGCGTGAGGACGGGCGGCCGCGGAGCGGGCACGGCGGGGACCGCGGGCACCGGGACGAGGCGCTGCCGGCGGATGCCCGCGGCAGCGAGCGCGAGGCCGGCCGCACCCCACGCCACCAGCACGACCAGGTCGGTCCCGAGGGCGGCGCCGGACCCGCCCGCACCGCCGGTGGCGAGCGCGGCGGCCGCGTCGGCGAACGCGCCCAGGGGCAGCAGCCCGTGCAGCGCGGCGAGCGGGGCCGGGGCGGTCTCCAGGGGCACCAGGCCGCCCACCGCGGCGATCTCCAGCACGGTGAGGACGGCGAGCGCCGGCACGCCCGCGCGCGGGAACGCGGTCACCGCGCCCGAGGCGAGCAGCGTGAACGCGAGGCCGCCCAGCAGCGCCAGGCCGGCGAAGGGCAGCGGCTCCGCGACGGACGCGCCGCCGACCGCGAGGGTCGCGGTGCACGCCAGCGTCGCGACCGCCGCCACCAGCGCCCGGGGCGCGAGCACGCGGCGGACCAGGCGCCGGGTCCGCACCGGGGCGTCGAGCTCCCGCCGGCCCGGGCGCCGTCCGACCAGCGCCACCGTGACGGCCCCCAGCCAGAGCACCACCGCGGTGACCGTCGCGGCGAGCCACCCGTCCGCCTCGGACCCGGCGATCTCGCTCACCGCCACGGGCTCGGTCACGACGTCGGCGAGCCGCTCGGCGTCCTCTCCGCCGACGGCGGGCACCTGCGCCGCGCCCGCACCGAGGCCGTCCGCGAGCGCTTGCGAGGAGTCCGCCGCCGTGGCGGCCCCCGCGGCGACCTCGTCCGCGCCGGAGGCCAGGTCCGCGGCGCCGGACCCGAGCTGCGCCGCGCCGCCGGCCGCCTCGGACGCACCCGTGGCGAGGTCCGCCGCCCCGGACGCCAGGCCGGCCGCCCCGCTCGCCACCTGGCCGGCCGCGTCGTCGGCGCCCGCCGCACCCGCGGACAGCCCCGCGGTGCCCGCCGCGAGGTCCGCGCCCCCCGAGGCGACCGTGGCCGCGGCCTGGGCCGTCGCGTCGAGCTGGGCGCAGAACGGCTCCGAACCGGGCACGGGCGGGCACGCCTCCGACAGCGCCGCGAGCGACGACGCCAGGCTCTGGCTGCCCGTCGCGAGCGACCCGGCGGCGGAGTCGACCGAGGCCGCGGCCGCCGCGAGGTCCCCGGTGCCGGCGGCCAGGGACGCGGCTCCCCCGGACAGGTCCTGCGCGCCGCCGGCGAGCGACGCCGCCCCCGCGCTCACCGAGGCGGTGCCGGTGCCGAGCGCGCCGGCACCCTCCGCGAGGGACGACGCGCCCTGCGCGACCGAGGCGGCCCCGCTGCTCAGCGCGTCGAGGCCGTCCGTCAGGTCGGACGCGCCCGCCGTCGCCTCGGTCAGCGCGCCGGACAGGTCGTCCATCCCCGCGTAGACCTGCGTGAGGTACGCCTCGGTGACCTGGTCGCCCAGGCTCTGCGCCGCACCGTCGGCGACGGCACGGCTCGCGACCGCGCCGACCGTGGAGGACGCGGGGTCGGTCTCGAGCACGAGCTGCGCCGTCCGGGGGTCGTCGCCGCCGGACGACAGCACGTCGGCCGAGAAGCTCTCCGGGATGGTGAGCACGGCGTCGTAGGTGCCGTCGGCGAGGCCCTGCTCCGCGTCCTCGGCGGAGGTCAGGCGCCAGTCGAGGGAGGTCGTGCCGTCCTCCGGGTGGATGAGCGCGGACGACAGCGCCCGGCCCGCCGCCATGGGGGTGTCGCCGCGGACGATCTCGTCCTCGTTCACGATCGCGGAGGGGATCCGGTCCACGGCGTCCGCGCGGTCGGCGAAGCTCCAGATCAGGACGGCGGTCGCCAGGACGGGCAGCAGCACGGCGGCGAGCGCGGCGAGCGCCACCGCCCGCGTGCGGGTGGTGCGGGTCATCGGACGGTCTCCAGCTCCTGGGTGACGGGGGCGGCGGCGAGGTCGAGGCGGACGACGGTGGCGCCGTGGCGCAGGAGCGTCGCGGCGAGCCCGGCGGGCGCGTCGGTGAGCACCAGCAGGCGGGCGCCGCCCGCGAGCGCCACGGTGGCGGCCAGCCGCAGCCGGGCGGCGGGGTCCAGGGCGTCGGTCGGTGTGCCGAGGTCGCCGAGCACGGCACGCACCCGGTCGACCCGGGCACGGCGGACGCGGCGGGACCCGGGGCTCAGGGCGAGGGTCCTGCGCGCGTACTCCTCGGCGGTCGTGCCGCCGGGGACGTCCGCGGCCGTGGGGGCGGCGACCAGGCACCGCGCCTCCTCGGCCTGCTCGGGGAGGATGCGGCCCGCCACGGCCAGCTCGCCGGAGACGGTCCGGGCCCGCGCCGTCAGGGCCAGGGACACCGCGCGGGCGGCCGCCAGGTCCGCCACACGGAGCGCGACGACGTCGCCGGCGTCCGCCCACACGTCCAGCGGGGCGTCCCCCTCCCGCACCACGAGCCCGCGGGCCACCAGCAGCGGCGGTCCGGCGCGGCCCGATCGGCTGCCGGCGGCCACGTGCCGCTCCACCGCCTGGCCCTCCACGTCGACGACGGGCAGGACGCGGGCCAGCCGGCGCGGCAGCCACCACGCCCGGTCGCCCAGCAGCACGAGCACCGCCGGCACGAGGGTCATCCGGACCAGGAACGCGTCGACCAGCACACCCACGGCGAGGCCGAGGGCGATCGGCTTCAGCGTGGCCGCGCCCGAGGGCACGAACGCGGAGAACACCGCGACCATGATGACCGCCGCCGCCGCGACGACCGGCGCCGAGTGCCGGAACCCGTCCAGCACCGCCTCGCGGGCCGGCTGCCCGTGCGCGTACTGCTCCCGCATCCGGCTGACCAGGAACATCTCGTAGTCCATCGCGAGCCCGAACAGCACGCCCATGACGATGATCGGCAGGAAGCTGACGACCGGCCCCGGGCTCTGCCCGAACAGCAGCACCGGGAACCAGCCCCACTGGAACACCGCGACGATCGCGCCGAACGACGCGCCCACGGACAGCACGTACCCGACGGTGGCCTTGAGCGGCACCGCGACCGACCGGAACACCAGCAGCAGGAGCACGAACGACAGGCCCACCACCGTCAGCCCGAACGGCAGCAGCGCGTCGGCGAGCTGCTCGGAGATGTCGATGTTGACCGCGGTGGTCCCGGTGACCCGCAGGTCGGAGACGCCGGTCGCGTCCTCGATCGCCGGCGCCTGCTCCCGCAGCTCGTGCACCAGGTCCACGGTGGCGGGGTCGGACTGCGCGCCCTCCGGGACGATGCGCAGCAGCGCGGTGTCGCCGCCCGGGTTCGGGGTCGCGGTGTCCACGGCGACGACGCCCGGGACGGCCGCGACGGCGTCCGCCAGCTCGTCGACCGTCGCGACCGGGTCGGTGCTCGCGAGGACGTCCGCCGTGATCAGCAGGGGCGCGTTCCACCCCGGCCCGAAGGTCTCGCTCACCGCGTCGAAGTGGTCGCGCTCCGGCGTGCCGACCTCCTGCGTGCTCGGGTCCGGCAGTGCCAGGGAGATGCGGAACGCGGGCAGCGCGAGCACGGCCAGCACCGCCACCACCACGCCGATCGTGAGCGCCGGCACCCGGGTGACGAGGCGGACCCAGCGCTGCGACAGCGAGGGCCGGCCGGCCGCGGCACCGCGGCGGGCCGCACCACGCCGCGGGCGGGGACGCAGCCGGTCGCCGGCCAGGAGGGCCAGCGCCGGCACCAGCGTCAGCGCCACGAGCACCGCGGTCGCCACCGCGAACGCCCCGGCCATGCCCATGCCCGTCAGCAGCGGGATCCCCACCACCGCGAGGCCGGCCAGCGAGATGACGACCGTCAGCCCCGCGAACACCACGGCGCTGCCCGACGTCCCCAGCGCCCGCGCCATCGACTCCCGCGGCGGCACGCCCTCGGCGAGCTGGTGCCGGTGCCGCGACAGGATGAACAGCGCGTAGTCGATCCCGACGGCGAGCCCCAGCATCGACGCGAAGCTCGGGGACGTCGTCGACACGGCCGCGACCTGCGAGACCAGCCCCAGCACCCCCGTCGTCAGCAGCACGCCCACGCCGGCGGTGAGGATCGGCATGCCCGCGGCCAGCAGCGAGCCGAACGTCAGCACCAGCACCACCAGCGCGACCCCCACGCCGATGACCTCCGCGGTGTGGTCGAGCTCCGCCACGCCGTTGCCGAACGCCGAGCCCCCCACCGTCGAGGTCACGCCGTCCTCGTCGACCGTCGCGGCGTCCTGCGCCGCCTCGAGCACCGCGTCGTCCGGCTCCGCGTCCTCGAACTGGATCGTCGCGAGGGCCGCGTCGCCCTCCTCGTCGACCCGCAGGTCCTCCGCGGCGGTCACGCTCGCGACGCCCGGCACCGCCCCGATCGCGTCGAGGCTCGCCGCCACGACGTCCGCCGCCGGCGCCGCCGCCACGTCGTGCCCGTCCGCGACGCGGTACAGCACCTGCCCGCTGGCGCCGGACGCCGCGTCCCCGAACCGCTGCTCCAGCACGTCCTGCCCCTGCTGGGACTCCGTGCCGGGGATCGTGTAGTCGTCCTGGTACGCCGACCCCACCGCGCGCGACCCGGCGACCACGCCGAGCGCGACGACGACCCAGAGCACGAGGACCAGCAGGCGGTGCCGGCCGATCAGGTGGCCGAGGCGGTACAGGGCGAGCGACATGGGGATCCCGTCGGGGTGGGGGGAGCACGACGGGGACGAGTCAACGCGGGCGACCTGCCGGGGGGCGGCGGGCGGACCTGACGGTCGGCTGACGGTGCCGGGGGCGGGGGCGGGACCGGGGCCGACGCAGGAGGGGTGCGCGCGACGGCGCCCGACGCGGTCAGGCCGCGGAGCGGACCGCCGCGACCGCGGTGTCGTACAGCGCGGCGAGGTCGCCGGTCCCGCCGCTGCGCGTCCACTGCTCCCCCGCGACGTCCAGGCAGGCGATGGCGCTGGCGACGATCGCGGTCGCCGCGACGGCCGCGCCGGCGGCGTCGTGGCCGGCGTGCTCGAGCCGCGCCCGGACGTCCGGCACGAGGAGCTCCTGCCAGTGCAGGTGCTTCTCGATGCTGCGGGACCGCAGCGACGGCGTCTCGTACATCATCGTCGCGACCCGCAGCATCGTCTCGCGGTCCCCGGTCAGCGCGTCGACCGCCGCGAGCGCCTCGCGCAGCGCCTCCCAGGGCCCGGTCGTGACCGGCACGGCCTCCAGCGCCTCGCGCACGCGCTCCCCGTCGCGGGCGAGGTCGCCGAGCACGACGTCCTCCTTGGTCCCGAAGTACCGGAAGAACGACCGGCGGGAGATCCCGGCGGTCGCGGCGATCTGGTCGATCGTCGTCTGCTCGAACCCCTGGTCGAGGAACAGCCGCATCGCGACGGCGGTGATCTCGGCGTACGCGGCCTGGCGCGACCGTTCCCAGAGCGACGCGCTGTCCGGCATGACCCCACCGTACAGGAGGGACTGATTGACACTCAGTGCCAGCCCGGCATAGTGTGCAGTGACGTCGCACCCCCGCGGCCCGCAACCCCTGGAGCAGCCGTGCCCCTCGCGTCCTCCGCCGACCGGACCGTCCTCGTCACCGGGGCCTCGTCCGGCATCGGCGCCGCCTTCGCCCGGGCCCTCGCGGCCCGCGGTGCCGACGTCGTCCTCGTCGCCCGCCGCCTGGACCGGCTCCGGTCGCTCGCCGCCGAGATCGAGGCCGCCCACCCCGTCACCGCGACGCCGCTCGCCGCCGACCTCGCCTCCCCGACCGCCGGCCCGGACCTGCACGCCCAGGTCACGTCACGGGGCCTGCGCGTGACCGGCCTGGTCAACAACGCCGGCTTCGGCACGTTCGGCCCGTTCGTCGACGAGGACCCGGAGCGCCTGCTCGAGGAGATCGCCGTCGACGTCACCGCGCCCGTGCAGCTCACCGCCGCGTTCCTGCCCGGCATGGTCGCCGCCGGGAACGGCTTCGTCATCAACGTCGCCAGCATCGCCGGGTACAACCCCACACCGCGGATGGCCGTGTACGGCGCCACCAAGGCGTTCGTCCTCAGCTTCAGCGAGGCGCTCTGGGCCGAGACCCGCGGCACCGGGGTGACCGTCTTCGCGCTCACGCCGGGCGCGACCAGCACCGAGTTCAACGCCGTCGTCGGCACCGACGACGCGACCGCGGGCGCCCGGATGCGCACCCCCGACGACGTCGTCGCGACCGCGCTCGCGCACCTCGGGCGTCGCCACCCCGGGCCGAGCGTCATCGACGGCCGCGGCAACCGGGCCGCGTCGGTGGCCGTCCGGTTCATGACGCGGCGCGCCGTCGCGCGGACGACGCACTGGATCACGGACCCCGCGCGGCGACGGCGCGGCGCGGAGGCTCCCGCCGGTCGGTGAGCCGCAGTCCGGCGGACGCGGCCCCGACGGCGGCGGCCGGTCAGCCGCGCGCGGGCCCGACGCGGCGCCCGGCCTGCTCGTCGCCGTCCGCGGGCTCCCGGGCGGCTCCCTCGTCCTCGGCGACGGCGTCCGCGACGGTGGCCGTCAGCAGCGCCAGCGCGTCGGCCGACCGGGACCCCGGCTCCGCCCGGTAGAGCACGAGCACCTGGCCCTCGGCGCCGATCACCGCGAACTTGTCGAACTCCAGCTCCAGCTCCCCGACCACGGGGTTGTCGACCGTCAGCACCCCGTGGCTGGGCGGGACGTCCACGTCGTGCCGGTCCCAGAGCCGGCGGAACACCGCGCTCTTGAGGGCGAGCTCGCCGACGAGCTCCGTGAGGCGCGGGTCGTCGTCGGCCACGCCGGCGGCCGACCTGATCCGCCCGATCAGCCCGCGCAGCGCCCGGTCGGACACGTCGATCCGGGCCTGCACCTCCTCGTCGAGCAGCGCCGAGCGCAGCAGGTTCGCACCCGGGCGCAGCATCGGCGACAGCGCAGCCGCCGCGGGGTTGGCGTGCAGGACGTCCAGGTACCGCCCCTCGACGTAGGCGGGCGCAGGCCAGGCGTCGACGAGCGCAACGACGCCCGGACGCACCCGCTCGGCGCGCCGGGGCGTCCTCCGCGGTCGGCGGGCGGGGTCCGCGAGCCGGTGCAGGTGGGCGCGAGCCGGCTCGTCCAGGCCCAGGGCGCGCGCGACCGCGTCGAGCACCTGCGCCGACGGGTGCCGGTCCCGTCCCTGCTCGAGCCGCGTGTAGTACTCCGTGCTGATCCCCGCGAGCATCGCCACCTCGTCGCGGCGCAGCCCCGGCACCCGGCGGCGGCTGGTCACCACGACCCCGACGTCCTCCGGGCGCACCTGCTCACGGCGCGCCCGCAGGTACTCCCCGATCCCGGTCACGGCCACCCGCTCACGGTAGGCGCGAGCCGGGCGGCGAGGGTGGCCCCGCCGGCACCCCCCTCGGCGCGGCCTGGTTGCCGGCCGGGCACCGACGCACCGTGGACGCATGACACGCACCTGGTTCATCACCGGCATCGGCTCCGGCTTCGGCCGCGAGCTCACCACCCAGCTCCTCGCCCGCGGCGACCGCGTCTCCGGCACCGTCCGCGACCCCGCGTCCGTCGCCGACCTCGCCGCCGCCCACCCCGACGTCCTGCACGTCGCGCGGCTCGACCTCACGGACACCGACCGCATCCGCCCCGTCGTCGACGCCGCCCACGCGCGCCTCGGCCGGATCGACGTCGTGGTCTCCAACGCCGGCTACGGCCTGTTCGGCGCCGCCGAGGAGGTCACCGACGCGCAGCTCCGGCACCAGGTCGACACCAACGTCATCGGCTCCCTCCAGGTGATCCGCGCCGCACTGCCCCACCTGCGCGCCGACGGCGGCGGCCGGATCCTCCAGCTCTCCTCCGTCGCGGGCCTCACCGGCTACCCCGGCGCCTCGCTCTACCACGCGAGCAAGTGGGCGGTGGAGGGCTTCTGCGAGGCGCTGGCCGGCGAGGTCGCGCCGTTCGGGATCGGCGTCACGATCGTCGAGCCCGGCAGCGCCCGCACCGGCTTCGCCACCACCGGCCGGCAGTGGGGCCCGCGCCTCGACGCCTACGACGCCACCCCCGTCGCCGCCGTGCGCGAGATGCTCAGCCGCCCCGACTTCGTCGCCCCCGGGGACCCGGTCGCCATGGCCACCGCGATGATCGACGCCGTCGGCACCGAGCCGGCGCCGCTGCGCCTCGTCCTCGGGTCCGACGCCTGGGCCGGCGTCACGACGGCCCTGGAGGCGCGGCTGGAGCAGGTCCGCGGGCAGGAGGCCAGCGCGCGACGGGGGGGACGGCTGAGCGGACGGGGTGGTGGGTACCCCGCTCGCGCGCAGGGCGGTGCACGCGCGACCTGCTCGGCCACGCGGATGAATCTCCGCCCGCCGGGTCAAGTGCCGTCAGGCGGTGCCGATGGCGCGGTGCATGGGGAGGCGACGCGGCCGGGGGCACCTCGCGCTGAGTGCGGGTGCGGGCGCGATCGCGCTTCACGCCGTGCTGCCCGACGGCCCGTTCCGTGACGTGGTGTTCGTCGTCGTGGGGGTCGGTGCCGTGGTCGCCGTGCTCCGGGCCCAGCGGCAGATGACCGAGGCGCCGCGGCGGGCCTGGGCGCTGCTGGCGCTGGGTGTCGGCGCGTGGGTGCTGGGCGATGCGGTGTGGACGGTCCTGGAGCTGGGGACCGACGTCCCGCCGTACCCGTCGGTCGCGGACCTCGCCTACCTCACCAGCTACCCCCTCCTGGCGGCGGGGCTGATCCGGGCCTTCCCTGCCCCACCGGGTCGTCGTCCCGTCTGGTGGCTGGACGCGTTCCTCATGGTCGGCGGCCTCCTGCTCGCGCTGTGGCTGCTGGTGCTGGTCCCCGCGGTGCGCGTGTGGCAGGCGGACCCCGCAGCAGGTCTGGTCGGCGCGGTCTACCCGATCGGTGACGCCCTGCTGATCGTCACGCTCGCGCGCAGCAGCAGCGCCGTCGGTCGACGCCGCAGCGCCTACCGGCTCACGCTCGTGGCCGTCGCGGTGATCCTGGTGGCCGACGTGCTCTTCCAGGTCGGGCAGACGCAGCCGGTCATCGCCGGCCGGCTGCACCTCGTGGACTCGCTGTGGCTGATCGGGTACGCCACGCTCGCCTGCGCCGCTCGCCGGCAGGCCACGGCCGGCGGTGGCGCGCCCGGACCCAGCAGTGAGCTCAGCGGGATGCACTTCGTGCTCATGGCCCTGTCCGCGAGCGTCGTGCCGATCACCTTGATCGCGGCCGACGTCACCGGCAGGTCGATCCCGGTCGTCGAGGTCTGCACGATCGGCGTCCTCATGGTCGCGGCGATGATGACGCGCTTCTGGGGCGTCCTGGCCGACCTGCGGGAGAAGAACGTCCGCCTCGCGCGCGACGCGGTCACCGACCCGCTCACCGGACTGGCCAACGTCGCCGGCCTGCGGAACCACATCGAGTCGCGCCGGGCCCACGACCCGGCCCGCGGGCGGCCGGCGCTCCTGCTGATCGGGCTGGACGGGTACCGGGACGTCGTCGAGACGCTCGGGCACGAGCCGGCGGACGACATGCTGCGGGCCGTCGCACGCGAGCTGGAGGAGGTGGCTCCCCCGCACGCCCTCGCCGTCCGGGTCAGCCGGGACCTGTTCGCGCTCTCGACCAGCGTGGCGGACGAGACCGCGGCGGACGCCCAGGCCGAGCAGGTCCTCGCCCGGCTCGGGGGGACCGTCGCGGTGAACGGCATGGACCTGACCACCGGTGCCGCTGTCGGGATCGCCGTCGCCCCCGGGGTCCCCGTGACCCTGCCGGAGCTCGCCCGGCGTGCCGACGTCGCCCTGTGGTCCGCCCGGCGACGCACCGGACGCGTCGCGCGGGACGAGCCGGCCCCGGCGGGGCGCACCGGCGCGGGTGCGACCGGCACCGAGCTGCTGCGCGACCTGGTGGCAGCCGTGCAGCGCGGCGAGCTCGTGGTGGAGTTCCAGCCGGTGACGGACCTCGCCACGGGCGACACCCTGGGAGCCGAGGCGCTCGTGCGCTGGCAGCACCCCGTCCACGGGCTGCTCGGGCCCGCCGCCTTCGTGCCCGCCGCGGAGAGGACCGGGCTCATCCGGCCGGTCACGCTCGCCGTGATGGACGCCGCTCTGCGGTGGTGCGCGACCTGGCGCGCGACCGTTCCCGGGTTCGTCGTCGCGGTGAACGTCTCCGCGCACGACGTGGACGACCCGCGGCTCGTGGCCGACGTCCGCGCCGCGCTCGACCGGCACGGGCTGCCGGCCACCGCTCTCGCGCTCGAGGTGACCGAGACCATGGCGATGCGCGACGTCCCCCGGGGCGAGCAGACGCTGCGCGCCCTGGACGCACTGGGCGTCCAGCTGGCGGTGGACGACTACGGCGTGGGGTACGGGTCCCTGGACTACCTGCGCCGCCTGCCGTTCACCGTCCTGAAGGTGGATCGCGCGTTCGTGGCCCCCGCCGTGTCGGACCCGGTCTGCGCGGCGATCCTGCGGTCGACGGTGGACCTCGGTCACGCCCTCGGCATGCACGTCGTGGCCGAGGGCGTGGAGGACGTCGCCACCCTCGACCTGCTGACGGAGCTCGGCTGCGACTCCGCCCAGGGCTGGGCGCTCGGACGTCCCGCGCCACCCGAGCAGTTCACCCTCGACCTCCTCGGCGGATCGAGGGGCCCGCGAGCGGCCTCACCGCCGCAGCACCCGGGCGCACTGCCCGGAGCCCGAGTGGCCCGCGACGCGTCGACCGGCGTCCCCGTCAGCGGTCCCTGAGGGGCGGACGCGTCGGCACCGTTCACGCGGGAGGTGGTGCCACACCTGCAGCTCAGCGGTGGTCCCGGACGGGAGGCCGACACCGGCGGACGCCCACATGACCTCGAGCAGCCCGTGGGGTCCCGTGTCCGCGACATCGACGGTGTCGCGCGCGAGGGTCCGTCGTGCGGGCCGGCGGGGGGAGGGCCGGCCCGCACGACGGGGCTCCGGGTCAGACCGTGAACCGCCCCACGACGTCGCGCAGGTCGCTCGACATGCGGGCCAGCTCCTGGACCGCGCTCTCGGCCTGGTCCACCGCCCCGGAGGTGACGTCCGCGGCACCGGCCACCTCCGCGATGTTCTGGGCGATCTCGCCGGAGCCGCTCGCGGCCTGGGCGACGTTGCGGTTCATCTCGTTGGTGGTCGCGGTCTGCTCCTCCACCGCGGCGGCGATCGTCTCCTGGAAGCCGTTGATGGTGAAGATGACGTCGGAGACCTCGCCGATCGCCCGGACCGCGGACTCGGTGTCGCCCTGGATCGCCTCGACCCGCCGGGCGATGTCCTCCGTCGCCTTCGCCGTCTCCTGCGCCAGCTCCTTGACCTCGCCCGCCACGACCGCGAAGCCCTTGCCCGCCTCACCGGCCCGCGCGGCCTCGATCGTCGCGTTCAGCGCCAGCAGGTTCGTCTGCTCCGCGATCGACGTGATCACCTTCACCACGTTCCCGATCTCCCGGCTGGAGTCACCGAGGCGCGTCACGGTGGTGTTGGCCTCGTGGGCCGAGTCCACGGCCTGCGTGGCGACCTTGGCCGCCTGCGAGGCGCTCTGCGCGATCTCCCGGATGGAGGCGCCCATCTGCTCGGACCCCGCCGCCACCGTCTGGATGTTGCGGCTGATCTGGTCTGCGGCGACCGAGACGGTGCCCGCCTGGTGGGACGTCTGCTGCGCGGAGGCCGTGATCTGGCCGGTCGTCGCGCTGAACTCCTCGACGGCCCCCGCGAGCGACACCGCCGAGGAGTCGACCGCCGACAGCACCGCACGCAGGTTGTCCACCGCGCTGTCGAGGGCCGCGCCCATGCGCCCCACCTCGTCGCGGGAGGTCAGGTCCGCCCGCACGGTGAGGTCCGCCCGCTGCAGGGCGGCGCACACGTCGCCCACCCGGCGCAGTGCCCGCACGATCGAGCGCGCGACCACCACCGCGACGCCGAGCGCGAGGACGAGACCCACGACGAGCGCCACCACCACGAGCGTGCGGTTGGTCTCGAAGGCCGACGTCGCAGCCGCGGCCGCAGCTGCGCCCACCGAGTTCTGCTCCTCGACGACCGTGGCCAGGTCAGCCATCATCGCGTCGATGATCGGCTGAGCCTCCGTGGCGCGGACGTCCATCCACGCCACGTAGTCGTTCTGCCGCCCGAGCGGCAGCAGACGCTCGTCCCGAACCTTCGCGTAGGCGTCCAGGTTGCTCAGGAAGTCCTGCAGAGCCGTGCGCTGGGACGCGACGAGCGGGAGCTCGCCCAGGCGCGCGGCGGCATCACGGACCGCCTGCTCGTCCCCGGCGACCGCCTCCTCGTACGTGTTCATGAGGTCGTCGGTCTGTGCGATCGCCTGGCTGGCGACGTCGGTGCGCATCTGGATGGTGGCCGAACGCATGTCCGAGACGTGCTGGAGCCCGGTGAACCCGTGCTCGTACAGCTCGTCGGCGGCCGTGTTGGCTCGGCTCAGGCCCACCAGCCCGAGCGCACCGACGAGCAGGGCCACCACGGCGGCGATGGCCACCGCACTGAGCACCTTGACGTTGATGCCGAGGTCGCCCGGGGTCCACCGCTTGCCGCGCACACCATGTTCCACGATGCCCTCCACCATCCTCTTCACCCCTCGGGTCGCTCAGATCGTGTCGACGGACGTGTGCCCGACGACTGCACTGGGCCGCTCATCGACATCGCGCCCGGCGGCTTGAGATCCAGGACGAGGAATCACCCACGCCGATGTGCCGAAATGCGGGTGAACCGGTGGCCTGACGCGACACGGAATATGCTCCAGCGTCTGGACAATTCGGCGGACGGCGATCGCGGACGGCCCACAACTCTTCCGCGGACGGGCGCCTCGGCGCTGTTTCCGCACACGAAGGGCCCGGGCGGTGCACGCTGTGTGCATGGGCGAGGAGAACCCCGAGGCCGCGCGGCTCAGTGCTGAGGACGCGCAGCGGTTCGCCATGTTGGCCGACCTCGTGGTCGCAACGGTCGCGCAGGTCAAGACGGTGGGCCAGACGGTCGTGATGGAGCGCGATCTCGCCGATCCGGCGCGCCTCGCCGGCGGACGCGGGTACTGGGACTCGTTGAGTGCGCACTTCAGCGAGCTCGCCCGGCTCCAGCGACTGCTCGCCGACACGACCGCTGAGATGGCCGCGATCCTCGGCCGCTACGGCGACTGATCCTCGGCCCGAGGACGACGCCCGCGCCTACGATCGGCCTTTTCGTCGGTCTCAGCAGCATCGGCGGCCGAATAGGTGAGGTCGCGCCGGGCCGCACTTTCACCCGCCACCGCGCGGGAGAATTCCTCAGCTGTCCGGCGGGGTGACCGAGGAGAGGGATACTCGTCGACCCGATCGACCGCTGGAGCCATCGTGACTGTCATCGCCCAGAAGCCGGCAGCCGCCGCTGTCACGCCGGCTCGCCCCTCCTCGCCCCGGCTCCCCGGGCTCCGCTGGATGCACACGGGTGTGGCGGTCGTGGCCCTGTGCGTGGTCGCCGGCACCTCGAGCGCCTCCGCCGCCGGGTGGGCTGCCGTCGCGGTGGGCGCGGTCGCCGTCGTCGTCCTGGCGGTGCTCCAGCAGCGCCGCGTCGCCGAGTCCCTCGAGCGCGTGCGCACCCTCGCCGCCGCGGCGTGCACCGGCGACCTCACCCGGGTCGCCGAGCTGCGGGCCGAGGGCGACCCCCTGGGTCTGGCCCCGCTCCTCGGTGCCGCGTTCGACCGTCTCGGCGGGTCGCTCGGCACCATCGCTCCCGAGGCCAAGCTCCTGACGATCGCCGGCGAGGAGCTCGGCATCATCGGCGAGACGATCAGCGACGGTGCGCGGGGCACGAGCGAGCAGGCCAGCACCATCGAGGCGTCCGCGCAGGGCGTGTCCCAGAGCATCGAGCTGGTCGCCGCCGCCAGCGAGCAGCTGCGCGCCTCGATCACCGAGATCGCCGGGACCACGTCGGCCGCCTCGCAGGTCGCGCGACGGGCGGTGGAGTCCGTCACGACCGCCGCGTCGACCATCACCACGCTCGGCGACTCGACCGCCCGGATCAGCGACATCATCCAGACCATCACCTCGATCGCCGGGCAGACCAACCTCCTCGCGCTCAACGCGACCATCGAGGCGGCCCGGGCCGGCGACGCCGGCAAGGGGTTCGCGGTGGTGGCCTCCGAGGTGAAGAGCCTGGCGCAGGAGACGGCGCGCGCCACCGAGGAGATCACCGAGATGCTCAGCCGGATCCAGGAGAACTCCGCCCAGGCGGTCACCGCCATCCAGGAGGTCAGCGGGATCATCGAGCAGATCTCCGAGTCCCAGCTGACGATCTCCTCCGCCGTCGAGGAGCAGAGCCAGACCACGCAGCAGGTCAGCCAGACCACGCAAGGGGTCTCGGTCGAGGTCAGCCAGATCGCGTCCGCGATCACGAAGGTCGTCGACCTGGCCCGCTCCAACGCCGAGGCGGCCGAGCACAGCCGGGTCGCCGTCGGCGAGATCGCGCGCATGGGAACCGCGATGACGCGGGAGACGGCGGACCTGCGGCTCCCCACCACGGGCGGCGAGGGCTACTTCGACATCTCCTGGGACCGGACGCTCAACCGGCTCTCCGACGTCTGCGTCGGGCTGTGGAGCGACGCCACCTGCGACGACTACGTCAGCACCCTCTCGGCCGCGTACCGGGAGAACCGGCCCGGCTGGACGTTCCTCGTCGACTTCAGCGCCCACCCCGCGCAGGCGGAGCGGGTCCAGCGCACCCACGAGGCGATGATGGCCGAGGCCGTGCGCAACGGGTTGACCTGGTGCGCCTTCATCGCCTCGAACCCCCTCGTCGCCATCCAGATGCAGCGGCTGTCGACGAAGACCGGGTTCCCGGTCACGTACGTCGCGACACGCGAGCAGGCACTGGCCGTCCTCGCGGAGCACAGCAAGCACTGAGCCCGCCCGCCGCGCCGGCGGTACGAGCTGCTCCCCGCGAGGAGACGTCGCGGCCCCGGCGTGGACGCGACGACGACGACGACGTCACGCCTGCATGTCGACGAACCGCGAGTAGTGCCCCTGGAACGCCACCGTGATCGTGTCCGTCGGCCCGTTGCGGTGCTTCGCCACGATGAGGTCCGCCTCGCCGGCGCGGGGCGACTCGCGCTCGTACGCGTCCTCGCGGTGCAGCAGGATCACCATGTCGGCGTCCTGCTCGATGGAGCCGGACTCACGCAGGTCGCTCATCTGCGGCTTCTTGTCGGTGCGCTGCTCGGGGCCACGGTTGAGCTGGGACAGCGCGATGACCGGGACCTCGAGCTCCTTGGCGAGCAGCTTGAGCGCGCGGGAGAACTCGGAGACCTCCTGCTGGCGGGACTCGACGCGCTTGCCGGAGGACATGAGCTGCAGGTAGTCGATGAGCACGAGCTTGAGGTCGTGCTTCTGCTTGAGGCGCCGGCACTTGGCGCGGATCTCCATGAGCGACATGTTCGGGGAGTCGTCGATGAACAGCGGCGCCTCGGTGAGCTTGCCCTGGATCGCGGCGAGCTTCTGCCAGTCGTCGTCGCCCATCTGACCGGTGCGCATCTTCTGCAGCGGCACGCGGGCCTCGGCGGACAGCAGGCGCATCGTGATCTCGGAGCGGCTCATCTCCAGGGAGAACACGACGGACGCCTGGTGGTTCTTGATGGACGCCGCGCGGGCGAAGTCGAGCGCGAGGGTCGACTTGCCGATGGCGGGGCGGGCGGCGATGACGATCATCTGCCCGGGGTGCAGGCCGTTGGTGAGGCGGTCGAGGTCGGCGAAGCCGGTGGGGACGCCGACCATGCCCTCGCCGCGGTGCCCGGCGGACTCGATCTCGTCGAGGGTGCCGGCGACGACCTCGCCGAGGCGGTGGTAGTCCTCGGTGGTGCGGCGCTCGGTGACGGCGTAGACCTCGGCCTGCGCGTTGTTGACGATGTCGTCGACGTCGCCGCCGTCGGTGGCGTACCCGAGCTGCACGATGCGGGTGCCGGCCTCGACGAGGCGGCGCAGGACGGCGCGCTCCCGGACGATGCGGGCGTAGTACCCGGCGTTCGCCGCGGTCGGCACCATCGAGATGAGGGTGTGCAGGTACGGCACGCCGCCGATGCGCCCGATCTCGCCGCGCTTGGTGAGCTCGTCGGCGACGGTGACGGCGTCGGCGGGCTCTCCGCGGCCGTACAGGTCGATGATCGCGTCGTAGATCGCCTCGTGGGCCGGGCGGTAGAAGTCGTTGCCGCGGATCTGCTCGACGACGTCGGCGATGGCGTCCTTCGAGATCATCATGCCGCCGAGCACGGACTGCTCGGCGTCGAGGTCCTGCGGGGGTGTCCGGTCGAACGCCGCGCGGCCGCCCGCGGGCGCCCCGTACTCCAGGTCCTCGATGGTCACGCGCCCCGCCCCGCCTTCATGTCGTCGCCCACGCCCCGCCGAACTCCCGTTCTACCGCCTGCCACCGACACCCCCGGCAGGACGGCGGACACCCGGACGGTTCGCGCGCCGACGCGAGGCTAGGCGCGACCGGAGGGGAGCGGCAAGCGAGTCGTCCACAGGGGGTGTGGGCGAGGGTGTGGAAGGCTGTGGACACGCACCGGGTGACTGTCCACAGGTCGTGGACACAGGTGTGGATGAGGCCGGACAGGCCCGCGACCAGGACGTTCTCACCGGCGCAAACGCCGTGAACCGATGTGGACAGGACGAAGTTGGGCCGGATTTCACGCCTCGGACACATGCTGTCCACCGTCGACCGTCAGATCCTCGCGCTCGCCGTGCCGGCGCTGGGGGCGCTCGTCGCCGAGCCGCTGTTCGTGCTCGTCGACTCGGCGATCGTCGGACGGCTGGGGACGACCGAGCTCGCGGGCCTCTCGCTGGCGTCGACGCTGCTGGTCACCGTCGTGGGGCTGTGCGTGTTCCTGGCGTACGCGACGACCGCGGTCGTCGCGAGGCGGCTCGGTGTCGGCGACCGCGCGGGGGCGCTGCAGGTCGGCGTCGACGGGCTGTGGCTCGGCGGCGGCCTGGGCGTGGTGCTCGCGGCGGCGGTGCTCGTCCTCGCGCCGTGGGCGGTCGGCGCGCTCGGGGCCACGGGGGACGTCGCCGACCAGGCCGTGGCGTACCTGCGGGCCTCCGCGCCCGGCCTCCCCGGGATGCTGCTCGTCCTCGCCGCGACCGGCGCCCTGCGCGGGCTGCAGGACACCCGCACGCCGCTCGTCGTGGCCGGCACCGGGGCAGCCGTCAACGCCGTGCTGAACGCCGTGCTCGTCTACGGGGCCGGGCTGGGCATCGCGGGGTCGGGGCTCGGCACGGCGATCACCCAGCTCGCGATGGGCGCCGCCCTCGTGCTCGTCGTCGTCCGCGGCGCCCGGGCCGCCGGGGCGTCCCTGCGGCCCGCGGCGGGCGGCATCCTCGCCGGCGCCCGCACCGGCACGCCGCTGCTGCTGCGCACGCTGTCGCTGCGCGCGGCGATCCTGCTGACCGTCTGGGTGGCGACCGGCCTCGGTCCCGTGGCGCTGGCCGGGCACCAGGTGGTCAACGCCGTGTGGGGGTTCGTGGCGTTCGCGCTCGACGCGCTGGCCATCGCCGCCCAGGCGCTCGTCGGGCACGCGCTCGGGGCCGCGGACGTGCCGCTCGTGCGGTCCCTGCTGCGCCGCACGCTGCAGTGGGGCGTCGGCGCCGGGGTGGTGCTCGGCGCCGTCACCGGGGGGCTGGGGTGGTGGCTGTCCGCGGCGTTCACGTCGGACCCCGAGGTGCGGCACGCGGTGACGGTCGCGCTGGTCGTCGCCGCGGTGCTCATGCCGATGGCCGGCTGGGTGTTCGTGCTGGACGGTGTGCTGATCGGGGCGGGCGACGGCCGGTTCCTCGCGGGGGCCGGGCTGGTGACGCTCGCGGTCTACGTCCCGGTCGCGCTGGCCGTCCGGGCGTGGGCGCCGGAGGGCTGGGCGGGGCTCGCGTGGCTGTGGGCGGCGTTCGCGGGGGTGTTCATGCTGGCGCGGGCGGTGACCACCGGGCTGCGCGCCCGCGGCGAGCGGTGGATGGTCACCGGGGCGTGACGTCGGCCCCGTCGGGCTCGTCGGGCCTGTGCGCCTCGGGTCCGGCCGGCACGGCGGGTCCGTCGGACGCGGCCGACCCCGGCGCCGCCGAGCGGATGCTCAGGACCATGAAGACGATCCCGACGGGCAGGAACGCGAACGCCGACGCCCGCATCGAGTCGTTCGCCAGGCCGGCGAGCCCGAGGACCAGGAACACGATCCCGATCGGCAGGAACGCGGCGTTCGGGTTGCCCGAGTCCTCCTCGTCGCCCTCGGGCGCGGGCGGGGGTGGCTGCTCGCTCATCCCGCGACGCTACCGAGCGCGCCGGGCCCCGACCTCCCCCGCGGGACGGATCCCGTCCGCCCCCGGACGCACGCACGCCCCGCCCCGGCGGACCGGGACGGGGCGTGCGGGTGGTGCTGGGGTCAGGCCGCGACGACCTTGACGGTCAGCTTCGCGGAGACCTCGGCGTGCAGGCGGACCTGCACCTCGTACTCGCCGGTCGCCTTGATCGGCTGCGCGACCTCGACCTTGCGGCGGTCGATCGACGGGCCGCCGGCGGCCTTCACCGCGTCGGCGATCTCGGCGGTCGTGATGGCGCCGAACAGGCGGCCGGACTCGCCGGCCTTCGCCGTCACGGTCACCGGGTTGCCCTGGAGGGAGTCACGCACGGCGCGCGCCTCCTCGAGGGTCTCGATCTCGCGGGCCTTGCGGGCACGGCGGATCTGCGTGATCTCCTTCTCGGCGCCCTTCGACCAGGTGGTCGCGAGGCCGCGGGGGACCAGGTAGTTCCGGGCGTACCCGTCCTTGACGTCGACGACGTCACCGGGAGCGCCGAGACCCGTGACCTCGTGGGTCAGGATGAGCTTGGCCATCTTCGTGCTCCTTCTCAGCGCGCCGACGACGAGTACGGCAGGAGCGCCATCTCGCGGGCGTTCTTGACGGCCCGCGCGATCGCGCGCTGCTCCTGGACGGACACGCCGGTCACGCGGCGGGCGCGGATCTTCCCGCGGTCGGAGATGAACTTCCGCAGCAGGGCGGTGTCCTTGTAGTCGACCGACTCGATCTTCGCCGCCTTGAGCGGGTTCTGCTTCTTCTTGGGCTTCCGGACAACGGCCTTGGCCATCGTGGTGCTCCTCTTCTACGTCTGGAGCCCGGGGCGTTGCCATGCCCCGGGATGGGGTGTGCTGTGCGGGCACGGACGGGCGTGGGCCCGCCGGTGCCTCAGAGGTCGATCAGAACGGGGGCTCGTCGGAGTAGCCGCCCGCGCCGCCGCCCGCGGGCGTGGCCCACGGGTCGTCCTGCGCGGCCTGGCCGCCGCCGTTGAAGCCGCCGCCCTGGTTGAAGCCGCCACCGCCGCCACCGCCGCCGCTGAAGCCGCCGCCACCGCCGGACCGCTGGGTCCGGGTGACCTTGGCCGAGGCGTAGCGGAGCGACGGGCCGACCTCGTCGACCTGCAGCTCGTAGACCGTGCGCTTCTCGCCCTCGCGGGTCTCGTACGACCGCTGGACCAGCCGGCCGCTGACGATGACGCGGGTGCCCTTGGTGAGCGACTCGGCGACGTTCTCCGCCGCCTCCCGCCAGATCGAGCAGCGGAGGAACAGCGTGTCGCCGTCCTTCCACTCGTTGCTCTGGCGGTCGAACGTGCGTGGCGTGGACGCCACGGTGAAGTTCGCGACCGCGGCCCCGGACGGGGTGAACCGCAGCTCGGGGTCGGCGGTCAGGTTCCCGATCACCGTGATGGTGGTGTCACCAGCCATGCCAGCTCCTCGTTCTCGTCGAATGCTCGTCTCGGGCGGTGCCGCCCCTGCTCGGGGACGGTACGCGCGCGGTCTGACAGCGCTCAGGCGTCCTGGCGGAGCACCTTCGTGCGGAGGACGGCCTCGTTGAGGCCGAGCTGGCGGTCCAGCTCCTTGGCGGTGTCCGGCGTCGAGGAGAAGTCGACGACGGCGTAGATGCCCTCGGACTTCTTCTTGATGTCGTACGCCAGGCGGCGACGGCCCCAGATGTCCACCTTGTCGACGGAGCCACCGTCGGTCTTGACGACCGACAGGTACTTGTCGAGGGACGGAGCGACCGTGCGCTCCTCGATGTCGGGGTCGAGGATGATCATGATCTCGTACTGACGCAGGCTCATACCCACCTCCTCTGGTCTCGGCGGCCACGGTCGTTCCGTGGCAGGAGGGTGTCGTGCGTCGCTGCGTCCGCACCGGCGTCGATCGGCGACGCCGGGTGGGCACAGCAGCGCACCAGTCTACCGGTTCCCGAGGGCCGCGCGGTACGGCCCCCGGGGTGGTCAGCCGCCGGCGGGATCGCCCGCGGCGTCGCCGGCAGGCGGTTCGCTCGGCTCGGGGTCGTTGCCGGGCGGCGGCTCCTGCGTCGCGGGCGGCTCCTGCGGCTCCGGCCCCTTCGACACGCGCAGCGTCACGGTCGACCCGGGCGCCACCTGCGCGCCCGGTCCCGGGCTCGCCGCGAGGACGGTGCCGACCGGGGACGCGTCGAACACCTCCTTGACCGTCGGCACGAGACCCGCGTTCACGATCGCGGCCTGCGCGTCGCCGGACAGCATGCCGACGAGGCCGTCGGGCACCGGCACCGTCGAGGGCTGCTCCGGCTCGGGTGCCTGCGTCTCGACCGGCGCCTCCGTGGTCGGCGGAGCGGTGGGGAGGCGGTCGGCGTTGACGTTCGCCCGCGGGGGGAACGGCGTCGGCGTCGAGTAGTTGTCGAGCTGGAGCACCGGCGTCATGTAGTCGGCCCACAGCGCGGCCGGCCACGTGGACCCCGTCACCTGCGTCACGCCGCCCCACGGCGTGATCTCGGCGACGTCCTTGCCGTTCTCCCCGACCTGGCTGAGCGCCACGGCGGTGGAGATCTGCGGCGTGAAGCCGACGAACCACGCCGACTTGTTGTCGCTCGAGGTGCCCGTCTTGCCCGCGATGTCGCGGCCGATCGGCTTGATGTAGGTCGACCCCGAGCCGGCCTGGACGACCTGGGTCATCGCGTAGGTGGTGTCGGCCATGACGCCGGCGTCGAACTGCTGCGTCGGCTGGGTCTGGCCCGAGTACGCGACGTCGCCGTCCGGGTAGGTGGCCTCCGCGACCATGTAGGGCTTGTGGTAGGTGCCCTGCGAGGCGATGGTCGCGTACGCGGACGCCATGTCGAGCGGGCTGACGTCGTCGGTGCCGAGCACGTTCGACGGCAGCGCGTTGACCGGCGACGTGACGCCGGCACGCTCGGCGACGTCGGCGGTCTTCTCCGGCCCGATCTCGAGGTTGAGCTGGGCGTACACGGTGTTCACCGACTGCTCCGTGGCCTTGACCAGGTCGATCGTGCCGAAGTCCTGGAAGCCGAAGTTGTTGACCTTCCAGCCGTCGAACTCCTGCGGCGAGTAGCCCTGGTAGGTGTCGGTGAGCGCCTTGCCGTTCTCCAGGCCCGCGATCAGCGTGAACGGCTTGAACGTCGAGCCGGCCTGGGCCTTGCCGCGGGTGGCGCGGTTGATCTGGTCGGCCAGGAAGTCCCGGCCGCCGTACATCGAGACGATCGCGCCGGTGGTCGGGTCCACCGACACGATGCCGACCTTGAGCGCCTCGGCGGGGGTCGCGCCGTCGGAGAGCCCGCCGGTGCGGAGCTTCTCGACCGACGCGACGGCCTGGTCCTGCACCGGCCGCTGGATCGTCGTCGTGATGCGCAGGCCGCGGCGCTGCAGCATCTCCTCGGTGATCGAGCCCGTGGCGGTGAGCTCCTGCGTCACGTACTCGAGCAGGTACCCGTTGGGGCCGGCCAGCCGGTCGCTGCGCTCGTAGGGGATCGTCTCGGGGAACGTCAGCGCGTCGCGGTCGGCCTCGGTGACGTAGCCGTCGCGCTCCATGCCGTCGAGGACGTAGTTCCAGCGCTGCTCGGCCTTCTCGGGGCTGACGGCGGGGTCCCAGTTGTTCGGTGACGGGATGAGCCCGGCGAGCATCGCGGACTGCGAGAGGTCGAGCTCGGCGGCGGGCTTGCCGAAGTACACCTGCGCCGCGGCGTCGATGCCGTAGGCGTTGCGGCCGAAGTAGATCGTGTTGAGGTAGCGGCCGAGGATCTGCTCCTTGGTCTCCGTCTGCGCGATCTTGATCGCCAGCAGGGCCTCCTTGGCCTTGCCGAGGTAGTCCGTCGTCGTCTGGCCGACGTAGTAGCGCTCGACGTACTGCTGGGTCAGCGTCGAGGCGCCCTGCGTCTCGCCGCCGGTCACGTTGTTGACGAGGGCGCGCGCCATGCCGCGCAGGTCGATGCCCTGGTTCTCGAAGAACGTCTTGTCCTCGGCGGAGACCACGGCCTGCCCGATGTACTCCGGGAGGTCCTCGTAGTCGACGAGGTTCCGGTTCGGCCCCTGGTACGTCCCGAGCTCGGTGCCGTCGGAGTAGTAGACGGTCGAGGCCTGCTCCTCGGCGAAGTCGTCGGGCGCGGGCACGTCGGTGAGCGCGTAGGCCGCGACCGCGAGGCCGAGGCACAGGAAGACGAAGGCGAGGATGCTGCCGACCACGAACCGCCACGAGGGCAGCCAGCGGTGCAGGCCGCGGTAGCCCCGGCGCGGGTAGTCGATGATCCGCCGCCGGCCGCCGCCCCGGGCGGTGCCGGTGGCCGCGGTCCGGGACGCACCGCCGCGCGGCGACGTCCGCGCGGGGGCGGTCGAGGACCGTCGGGTCGAGCCTGCCAACGCACTGCCTTCCTGTGGACCGGTGAGGGGGCGTCGAGCGGCAGGAGCCGGCCGGGCCCGGATCAGTATGCGCGAGCCGGTGGGGTCGGCCCTGGGCGGGGTCCCCCGGGCCCGCGGACCTTCACGTGATCGCCACGAGGCCTGCCGCTGGGCTTCCCGACCCGACGAGGATCCTCGCAGCACCGGCCCCGCGGAGCACGTGAGCCGCGCGGGAACCACCGCATCGGGGGTCCCCGACGCGCCGGCGGTGACGTCGCTCTTGCCCGGATCGCCCGGATCGCCCTAGGCTCCCCGATGTATCAGTTCGATACATCGTCGTGCGAACGAGCGGGAGGAGGGTCCGGTGCGCGCCAAGTCCGACGTGCTCGAGTCCGCGATCCTCGGCCTGCTCCACGACTCCCCGATGCACGGGTACGAGCTGCGCAAGCGGCTCAACCTGCTGCTCGGCTCGTTCCGCGCGCTGTCCTACGGGTCGCTCTACCCGGCGCTCAAGTCGCTCGTCGCGCGCGGCCTCATCGCGGGGTCCGACCCGCAGCAGGCACCCGCGCACGGCCTCGCCGGCAAGCGCGCCCGGATCGTCTACCAGCTCACCGCCGAGGGCAAGGAGCAGTTCCAGCACGTGCTGGCCTCCTCCGGCCCGGCCGCGTGGGAGGACGAGAACTTCGGCTTCCGGTTCGCGTTCTTCGGGCAGACCGACGCCGAGACGCGGCTGCGGATCCTCGAGGGCCGGCGCACCCGGCTCACCGAGCGGCTGGAGACGATCCGCGAGTCCGTCACCCGGACCCGCGTCCGCATGGACGAGTACACCCTCGAGCTCCAGCGCCACGGGCTCGAGCAGGTCGAGCGCGAGGTGCGCTGGCTCGACGACCTCATCGACCACGAGCGCAGCAACCGCGGCGCCCGTCCCCAGGGCGACGGCCACCCGGCCGCCACCCGCACGAACGCTGTCGAGGATGACTCCATCGTCGCGGCACAACCCCCTCAGAAGGAGCGAGGATGACTGCCATCCGCGTTGCGATCGCGGGCGTGGGTAACTGCGCCTCGTCGCTGGTCCAGGGCGTGCACTACTACGCCGACGCCGAGCCGGGCACCAAGGTGCCGGGCCTCATGCACGTGCAGTTCGGGGACTACCACGTCTCCGACCTGGAGTTCGTGCTCGCGTTCGACGTCGACGCCAAGAAGGTCGGGTTCGACCTGTCCGAGGCGATCGTCGCGTCCGAGAACAACACCATCAAGATCGCCGACGTCCCGCCGCTCGGCGTGACCGTCCAGCGCGGCCCGACCCTCGACGGCATCGGCAAGTACTACGCCCAGACCATCGAGGAGTCCGACGCGGAGGCCGTGGACGTCGTCCAGGCGCTCAAGGACGCGAAGGTCGACGTGCTCGTGTCCTACCTGCCGGTGGGCTCCGAGGAGGCCGACAAGTTCTACGCCCAGGCCGCCATCGACGCGGGCGTCGCCTTCGTCAACGCGCTGCCCGTGTTCATCGCGTCCGACCCCGAGTGGGCCGCGAAGTTCGAGGCGGCCGGCGTGCCGATCGTCGGCGACGACATCAAGTCCCAGGTCGGCGCGACCATCACGCACCGCGTGCTCGCCCGCCTGTTCGAGGACCGCGGCGTCATCCTGGACCGCACGTACCAGCTGAACGTCGGCGGCAACATGGACTTCAAGAACATGCTCGAGCGCGAGCGCCTGGAGTCCAAGAAGATCTCCAAGACGCAGGCCGTCACCTCGAACCTCGAGGACGGGCCGCTGGCCGGCAAGAAGGACGACCGCAACGTCCACATCGGCCCGTCGGACTACGTCGCCTGGCTCGACGACCGCAAGTGGGCGTACGTGCGCCTCGAGGGTCGCGCGTTCGGCGAGGTGCCCCTGAACCTCGAGTACAAGCTCGAGGTCTGGGACTCCCCGAACTCGGCCGGCATCATCATCGACGCGGTCCGCGCCGCGAAGATCGCGAAGGACCGCGGCATCGGCGGCCCGATCCTGTCGGCGTCGACCTACTTCATGAAGTCCCCGCCGGTCCAGCACGAGGACCAGTACGGCCGGGAGCTCGTGGAGAAGTTCATCCGCGGCGAGATCGAGCGCTGATCCGGAGCGCAGCGGAGGGTGGGTCGCGAGCGCAGCGAGTGACCCGCCCGTAGCGGAACGCTGACCCGCGACGAGGGGCCCGGCACCACATCGGTGCCGGGCCCCTCGCGCGTCCCCGGGGACGACGCGTCGTCAGGACGCCGCGATCTCCGCCCGCAGCGCCCCGAGCAGCGTCTCCAGGTCGTCCGCGAGCGCCTCCGCCTGCGCCTGCGTGGCGGTCGCGGACAGCGTCCACACCGTCGCGGGGGCGCCGTCGGCGCCGGGCCGGGCGACGAACTCCTGCACCTGGGTGAGCCGCACCGGCTCCCCGTCGATCGTCGTGGTGAAGCGCACCTCCTGCGCGAGCGCGGGCGTCGTGGCGTCCCCGGCCTGCTCGCGCCGGTGCAGCGCGACGTCCTGCTCGGTGGCCTGGATCGCCCGGAGCGCCTCGGCGCCGAGCGTCAGCACCAGGCCGGGGTCGGAGGACCGCTGCACCCCGACGGTGACGTTCGCGGTGAAGCCGGCGTCCGGCACGTCGTGGGCGGCGGCGAACGCGATGCCCGGCGTGCCGAGACGGTCCGGCGGGATGGTGCGCCACCCGTCGGGCAGCGTGCCGGCGTCCTGGGGGTCGGTGGTCATGGGTCTCCTCGGTCGGCTGGCCGCGTCCGAGTCTAGGAGGACGCCCGTTAGCCTGGCCGGGTGCAGGTGGTCTCCGATCTGAAGCAGCTGTGGCCCCTGGTCGACTTCCGGCGGCTGCTCGCGGTGCGCCTGGTGAGCCAGTGCTCGGACGGCCTGTTCCAGGCGGGCCTCGCGACGCTGTTCTTCTTCTCGCCCGAGAACGCGACCACCGCGACCGGGGTGGCCGCGGCGTTCGCGGTGCTGCTGCTGCCGTTCACGGTGGTGGGGCCGTGGGCCGGCGTGCTGCTCGACCGGTGGCGCCGGCGGCAGGTGCTGCTGGTCGGCAACCTCGTCCGCACGGGCCTGACGCTGCTGACGGCGCTGGTGATGGCGACGGCCGGCGTCGGGCCCGCGGTGTACGTGCTGGCGCTCGTGACGCTGTCGGTCAACCGGTTCCTGCTGTCGGCGCTGTCGGCGTCCCAGCCGCGGGTCGTCGCGGGGCCGCTGCTGCTGACGGCGAACTCGATCACCCCGACGCTCGGGACGGTGTCGTCCGGCCTCGGCTGGGGCCTCGGCTTCCTGCTCGGCCTGGTCCTGCCCGGGGGCACCGCCCGCGACGTGGCGTCGCTGGTCGCGGCCGCGGCGCTCATGACGACGGCCTCCCTGGTCGCGACCCGGCTCGGCAAGGACCTGCTCGGCCCGGACGCCCGGGCCGACGCGTCCGAGGTGCGCCGGGCGCTGGGCACCCTGGCCCGCGGCCTCGTCGGCGGGGCCCGCTACCTGGTCCGGCGCGGCACGCCCGCCCGGGCGCTCGGCATCATGGCCGTGCACCGGTTCCTGTACGGGGCCGTGTTCATCGCGAGCCTGCTGATCTCGCGCAACCTGCTGTCCGACCCCGCCGACGCGCGGGCCGGGCTGGTCACCTTCAGCACCGTCGCCGCGGCGACCGGGGTCGGCTTCGCCCTGGCGATCGTCGCGACGCCGATCGTCTCGCCCCTCGTCGGGCCGCAGGGCTGGATCTCGATCTGCCTGGTGCTGGCCGCCGCGACGCAGGCGCTCCTCGCGGTCACCGTCGCGTTCCCGGCGGTCCTCGCCGGGTCGTTCGTGCTGGGCCTGGCGGCGCAGGGCGCCAAGATCGCGGTCGACACGATCGTGCAGCGGGACACCGCGGACGAGTTCCGCGGCCGGGCGTTCGCCCTGTACGACGTCCTCTACAACGCGGCGTTCGTCGGCGCGGCGGCGCTGGCGGCGGTCGCGCTGCCGGACACCGGCTGGTCGCGCGGGGTGTTCGCCCTGATCGCGCTGGCCTACCTGGCGACGGCCGCGGTGTACCGGACGCGCACGACGGTCCCGGAGCCGGTGCCGGCCGCGGCCTGACGGCGGCTGCCCGGCGGAGGTCGGGCTGCGGCGGGCCGGCGGCGGCCGTCAGGCGGCTGCCGGCGGTCAGCCCTGGCGCCCCGCCCACCAGGCGAGCAGCTCCTCGCGGGCCGCCTCCTCGCCGAGCGGGCCGCGCTCCATGCGCAGCTCCAGCAGGTACCGGTACGCCTCCCCGACGACGCGGCCCGGCCCGACGCCGAGCGCCGTCATGATCTGCGTGCCGTCGAGGTCCGGGCGGATCGCCGCCAGCTCCTCCTGCTCCCGCAGCTCCGCGATCCGGCGCTCGAGGTCGTCGTACGCCTCGGACAGCCGGCGGGCCTTGCGGACGTTGCGGGTCGTGCAGTCCGAGCGGGTCAGCCGGTGCAGGCGCTCGAGCAGCGGCCCGGCGTCCGTCACGTAGCGGCGGACCGCCGAGTCCGTCCAGGCGCCGTCGCCGTAGCCGTGGAACCGCAGGTGCAGCTCGGTGAGCCGGGCCACCGCCTGCACGGTCGCCTTGTCGAAGTGCAGCGCGCGCAGCCGCTTCGCGACGAGCTTCGCCCCGACGACCTCGTGGTGGTGGAACGACACCCCGCCGCCGGACTCGAACCGCCGGGTCGCCGGCTTGCCGATGTCGTGCAGCAGCGCGGCGAGCCGCAGCACCAGGTCCGGGCCGGGGACGGCGCCGTCCGGGCCGGTCTCCAGGGCGATCGCCTTGTCCAGCACCGTGAGGGAGTGCTCGTACACGTCCTTGTGGCGGTGGTGCTCGTCGATCTCCAGCCGCAGCGCCGGCAGCTCCGGCAGCACCTGCTGCGCGAGACCGGTGTCGACCAGCACCCGCAGGCCCGGCCGCGGCTGCGGCGACAGCAGCAGCTTGACCAGCTCGTCGCGGACGCGCTCGGCCGAGACGATGGAGAGCCGCTCCGCCATGTCCGTGGCGGCCGCGAGCGCCGCCGGGTCGACCGCGAACCCGAGCTGCGCGGCGAACCGGGCGGCGCGCATCATGCGCAGCGGGTCGTCGTCGAACGACTGCCGCGGGTCGACCGGGGTCCGGAGCACGCCGCGCGCCAGGTCCTGCAGGCCGTCGAACGGGTCGACGAACGCCAGGCCGGGCAGGCGGATCGCCATCGCGTTGACGGTGAAGTCGCGGCGCGACAGGTCGCCCTCGAGCGTGTCGCCGAAGACGACCTCCGGCTTGCGGGACGTCGGGTCGTAGGCGTCGGTCCGGTAGGTCGTGACCTCGACGACCACGTCCGGTGCCCCGCGGCGCCCGTGCCGGCGGGCGCCGATCGTGCCGAACGCGCGCCCGATGTCCCAGTGCGCGTCCGCCCAGCCGGCCAGCAGCCGCTCCGTCTCGTCGGGCGTCGCCGAGGTCGCGAAGTCGAGGTCGGCGCTCGGCCTGCCGAGGAACGCGTCGCGCACCGGACCGCCGACCAGGGCCAGCTCGTGACCCGCGGCGCGGAACAGCTCGCCCAGCTCCAGGGCCGCCGGGGCGAGCCCGGCGATCACCCCGAGCGCGCGCTTCTGCAGCGCGACCAGCGCCTCGGGGTCGGCGGTGCCCGCGGCGGCGGGTCGGGGGGTCAGGTCCTCGGACGGCACGACGCCCAAGCCTGCCAGATCGGCGCGGCGGCGGCCCCCGTCCACAGGTCCTCCACGTGCGCGCGGCCGGTCGCAGGGGCGGAGTCGTTACAGTGGCCTGCATGCCCGAGCCCGCGAGCGCCCTGCCACCGGAGGGTGTGCCCGCACCGCCCGGGGGCCACGCGCTGCGGATCGACCCGCGGACGACCCGGGTCCGGCACACCCAGCTGCCCGTCGTCGAGGAGACCTCGGCGGGCGGCCTCGTGGTGCGCCTGGAGGGCGGCGTCCACGTCGCGGCGGTCATCGCGCGCCGCAACCGCGCGGGCCGGCTCGAGTGGTGCCTGCCGAAGGGCCACCTCGAGGGCGAGGAGACGCCGGAGGAGGCAGCGGTCCGCGAGATCGCGGAGGAGACCGGCATCGTCGGGCGGATCGTCCGGCGGCTCGGCGTCATCGACTACTGGTTCACGGGCGACGACCGGCGGGTGCACAAGATGGTGCACCACTACCTGCTCGGCGCGGTCGGCGGTGAGCTGACGGTCGAGGGCGACCCCGACGGGGAGGCCGAGGACGTGGCCTGGGTGCCGGTCCTCGAGCTGCCGGCGCGGCTGGCCTACCCCAACGAGCGGCGGCTGGCCGAGACCGCGCACGTGGTCCTGGTCGGCCAGGCATGAGGCTGCGGGGCACCGGGCGCCGGGCGCGCAGCGTCGCCGCCGCCCTGGTCGCGTCCGCCGTGCTCGCGCTGCCGGCCCTGTCCGCGGCCCCCGCCGTCGCCGCGACGGGGACCGGTGCCGCCCCGGCCGCGACCGTGCCCGCCGCCCCCGCCACGGACGACCTGCCCGTGTCCGTCTCCGTGACCGACGTGGCGCCGCAGGTGCTCGAGCCCGGCGAGGACCTCACCGTGACCGCCCGGCTCCGGAACGAGGGCGACGAGGTCGTCGAGCGTCCCCGCGCGTCCGTCCGCATCTACCGGTACCGGATGTCCTCGCGCGACGAGCTGACGCGCTGGGCCGCGAGCGGCGCGTCCAGCCCTGTCGGCGACGTGGCCGCGACCACCGTGCTCGACGACCCCCTCGAGCCCGGGCAGCAGGTGACCGTCGAGGTCACGGTGCCGGCCTCCGCGATCGGGCTGCTCCGCACCGCCGACGCCTGGGGTCCGCGCGGCATCGCGCTCGACGTGTCCGACGGCTCCTCCCGCGTCGGCATCGAGCGCACGTTCCTGCTCTGGCAGTCTGCGCAGGACGTGCCCGCGACGCGGCTCGGCGTGCTCGCACCGGTCGTGGGGCCGGCGACCGACCCGGCGAGCGCGGCGGTGGCGGCGGACGGGGACGACGACGGGGGCGACGGGGGCGACGAGCCCGGCGCCACGGGCCCACCGGAGGCGACCGGCTCCCCCAGCCCGACCGCCACGGCGACCGGTGGCACGGGGACCGGGTCGGGCGACGACGGCGCGGGTGGTTCCGACGACGCGGGCGACGCCGACGACGCGCTCACCTCCCTGACGTCGGCGGGAGGGCGGCTGAGCCGGCTGCTCCAGGCCACCGGCGAGCACTCCTCGGTCACCTGGGCCGTCGACCCGGCGCTCGTGGACGCCGCCGCCGCCGGGTCGCGGGCGGACCGCGCGTGGCTCTCCGCCCTCGAGGACGCGTCGGGCTCGCGGGAGGTGCTGCGGCTGCCGTGGGCCGACCCCGACCTGGCGGCGATCGCCCACGCGGGGGACCGGGACCCGGACACGGACCTGCTGCGCATCGCCCAGGACGTCACCGGGTCCACCGCGGACAGCCCGCTGTGGTCGGACGCCGAGCCCGTGCTGCTCGCCGCCGACGACGTCCCGGATCTCGCGACCGCCGACCGGGCGGCCGGCTCGGCGCCGGGCGTGCCGCTCGTCGTCGGGTCGTCCGCGCTGCCGCCCCTCGGCCTCGCGCCCGTCGGCGCGCGGGCCTCCGTGACGACCGCGAGCGGCGCGGTCTCCGCGCTGGTCCCCGACGCGACCCTCAGCGCCCTGCTCACCACCCCCTCCGCCGTGCAGCCGGGCGCGACGGCCGCGACCACCGCGCAGCGCGCCCTCGCCGAGACGGCCGTGCTCGCCCGCACCGGCGACGACGCGGGCGTCGACGTGCTCGCCACGCTGCCGCGCGACTGGGAGCCCTCCGCGACGCTCACCTCCGCGGCGCTCGACGCACTCGAGGCCGCCGAGTGGGTCGACACCGTCGGCGTGGGCGAGCTCGCGGCGGGCGCCGACACCGCGTCCGAGCGCGGGGACCTGCCGGCGACGAGCCGCACCGGCACCGAGCTGACGCCCGCGTGGGTCAACGCGCTGGCCGCCGACTGGCGCGCCGCCGGCGAGTTCGCCAGCGTGGTGGAGGACCCCGCCGCCCTGCTCACCGGGCTGGACGCCGCGCTCGTCGCACCGCTCGCCGTCGCCTGGCGCGACGACCCGGACGGGCGCGCCACCGCCGTCGCCGACGCACGGCGCGAGGCCACCGACCGGCAGTCCGGTCTCGTCGCGGTGCTCAACGAGCAGTTCACCGTCATCTCGTCGTCCGCGCAGATCACCGTCGCCGTGCGCAACGAGCTCGACCAGGCCGCCCGGGTGCGCGTCGAGCTGCGCCCCCACAAGGGCTGCCTCGACACCGCACGGTCCGACCTCACGACCGTCCCGCCGGAGCAGGAGACCTCCGTCGTCCTGACGCTGCGGGCCAGCGCGAACTGCGACGTGGAGGTCGACGTCAGCCTGGTGTCCGCGGGCGGGCGCGAGCTCGCGACGCCCGTGCAGTTCTCCGCGCGCGTCGCCCCGACCATCGAGAGCGTCGGCAGCTGGGTGGTCGGCGTGCTGCTCGCGGTGGCGCTCGCCTTCGGCATCTGGCGCACGGTGCGCCGCGGGCAGACCGCGCGGCGCGGCGCGCGTGTCGTGCCGGAGCCCGTGCCCGGGACGCCCGGCACCCCGCACGACGGCGGACCCGACGACGTACCCGACCGACCCGGACGACAGGACCCGTCATGACCACCCCGGCCCCCGGGGCCGCAGGGGCCGACCCGGACGGCACCGCCGCCGGCGGCACCTCCGCCACCGATCCCGCAGCCGGCGACCCGGCCGCGGACGCCCCGCCGCTGCCGGCCCGCAGCGGCCTCGGCCGCTCGTCGCTCATCATGGCGTCCGGCACGGCGGCGTCCCGCGTGCTCGGCTTCCTCAACACCGCTCTGCTGGGCTGGGCGATCGGCCTGACGGGCAGCGTGGCGAACGCCTTCTCCGTCGCCAACAAGCTGCCGAACACCCTGTACCTGCTCATCGCGGGCGGCGTGCTCAACGCGGTGCTCGTGCCGCAGGTGGTGCGGGCCTACCGCCGGCCGGACGGGCACCACTACGTCGACCGGCTGCTGACCGTCGGCATCGTCGGTCTCGGCGGGCTCACGATCGTGCTCACCGCCGCCGCCCCGCTGTGGGTGCTGCTGTACTCCGAGTTCCCCGACCCGCGCGTCACGGCCGTCGCCACGACCATGGCGTTCTGGTGCATCCCGCAGGTCTTCTTCTACGGGCTGTACTCGCTGCTGGGCCAGGTGCTCAACGCGCGCGGCTCGTTCGGGCCCTACATGTGGGCGCCCGTGGTGAACAACGTCGTGTTCATCGCCGGCCTGCTCCTGCTGGTCCGCACGTACGGCCCGGTCGACGAGCACACGCCCGTCCGGGAGTGGACGGGGGCCCAGACCGCGGTGCTGGGCGGGGCGGCGACCGTCGGCATCGTGGCGCAGGCGCTCGTGCTGCTCGTGCCGCTGTACCGCAGCGGGTTCCGCTACCGGCCGCGCTGGGGCCTGCGCGGCTCCGGGCTCGGCTCGGCCGGTCGCGTCGCGAGCTGGACGTTCCTCGGCCTGCTCATCGGCCAGGTCGGCGTCTGGCGCATCAGCGTCGTCGCCTCGTCGGTGACCGGGGAGGGCCTGGCCGGCAACGCGGTGTACGACCGGGCGTTCCTGCTGTTCATGCTGCCGCACTCCCTCGTCACGGTGACGCTCGCGACCGCGCTGTTCACGCGCCTGTCCGGGCGGGCGGCCGCGGGCGACGCCGCGGGGGTCCGCGCGGACCTGTCGCTCGGCCTGCGCACCGTGGGCGTGTTCACGGTGCTCGCGACGACCGGGATCACCGTGCTGGCGGTCCCCCTCGTCCGCGCGATGTTCCCCACGCAGACCGACACCGCCGTCCACTCGCTCGCCGTCGTCGTGGTCGTGCTGCTGCTCGGCCTCGTCCCGTTCGGGATCTGGTCGCTGTGCCAGCGCGTGTACTACGCCTACGAGGACGCGCGCGGGATGATCCCCGTCCAGGTCGTCATGGCCGTCGTCGTCGTCGGGGGCACCGAGCTGGGGCGGGCGCTGCTCCCCGACCGGTACTGGGTCGCCGCGGCGTGCGCGTCCATGGCGCTGTCGTACCTGGTGGGCGCCGCCGCCGCGCTCGTCTCGGTCCGGCGACGGCTCGGCGGGCTCGACGGCCGGCGCGTCCTGGTGCTGCACCTCAAGGCCGGTGCGGGCGCGGTGCTCGCGGCCGCCGCAGGGCTCGGGCTGCTGGCCGCGCTCGGCCCGGTGCAGTCCCTCCGGGACGCTGTGGTCGCGTGCGTCGCCGGCGCGGTGCTGATCACCGCGGTGTACGTCGGCACGCTCGCGCTGCTGCGGGTCGGCGAGCTGGGGGTGCTGCTGCGGCCGGTGCTCCGCGTGGTGCGCCGCGGGCGCTGACCCGGCCCGTCCGCCCGTCCCCGCCGCCCACCCGACCGCCTGGGGACGACGCCGTCCCCAGGGACCCCCGCGGATCCGCCGCCGCACGGGCGGCCCGTCTAGCATGACGGGGAGCCCGCGCCGGTGACGGCACGGACGACCGGCGGCGGACCCGCCGACCCGACGACCGGACGGAGGACCAGGTGGCGCAGTCCCGACCCGGGGACCCCGGACGTCCCGGCGACCCCGTGAGCAGGTTCGGGAGCACCGTCGCCGGGCGGTACCGGCTGGACGAGCCCCGCCACGGGAACCTCCCCGGCGCCGAGCGCTGGACCGCCACCGACCAGATCCTCGCCCGGCGGGTCACCGTGACCCTCGTGACCGGGCCGCGCGCGGCCGCCGTGCTCGACGCCGCGCGGCGGGCCGCCCTCGTCGTCGACCCACGCCTGGCGCGCATCCTCGACGTCGGGACCGCCGACGGCACGGGCTACGTCGTCACGGAGGCGGTCGACGGACGCAGCCTCGCGGCGCTCGCCGCCCGCGCCCCCCTCGCCCCCGACCAGGCGCGCGCGGTCGTCGGCGAGGCCGCCGCCGCCCTGGAGGTCGCGCGCCGGAGGGGCGTCCACCACCTCGCGCTGCGCCCCGAGTCCGTGGTGCTCACCTCCGGCAGCCGCGTCGTGGTCGAGGGGCTGGCGGTCGACGGCGAGCTGCTCGACGCGGCGGGTGGCGGCGCGCACGCCATGAGCCGCACCGACACCGTCGGGCTGGTCCGGGTGCTCTACGCCGCCCTCACCGGCCGGTGGCCCGCCGCCACCACCACGGCGGCCGTGCCCACGTTCGACGAGTGGGCCGCCGGGGAGGCCGACGCGCCCTCCGTCCCCGTCGACCACGACCTGCCGGCCGCGCCCGACCACGACGGCTCCCCCGGCGCGCCCGCCGACCTGGTGCCCGGTGTGCCCGCGGACCTCGACACGCTCTGCGTCGTGACGCTCGGGCCGCACGACGACGGGCCGCACAGCCCCGGCGAGCTCGTCCGCGAGCTCGAGCCGTGGCGTGCCGTGCGCGCCGACGAGGTGTTCCGCGCCGCGGACTCCGCGCGCTGGCCCTCCCTGACCGACTCCCCCGCACCACCGCGCCCGGACGGTGGCACGCCCACCGGCACGACCACCGCACCTCCGACGGGAAGCAGCCCGATGAGCGACGACCAGCAGCGCACCAGCCCGACCGCGGACGGCGACACCCCGGCCGAGGGGGCGCCCGCGGCGTCGACCGGGGCGGGCCGGACGGCGGGGGCCGGCGCCGGTGGGGTCGCGGCTGCGGGCGGGGCCGGTGCTGCCGCCGCAGCCGGTGCGGGCGCCGCCGCGACCGGGACCGGCGACGCCGCTGGCGCGGGTGCGGCCGGAGCCGGAG
>NZ_JBCLVN010000007.1:0-110432 GCF_039548315.1 Cellulomonas olei | reverse complement strand
GAGCCGCGGCTGGTGCGGCCGGAGCCGGCGCGGGCGCGGCCGGAGCCGCCGGAGCCGCCGGTGCCGACGCGTCGGCCGGTGCGGCCGCGTCGGCGGGCGCCGGCGTGGCGCGCCAGTCCGTTCGTTCCGCGTTCGGTGCGGCCCAGGGGCCGGGCACCCGGCGCCCCGGGACGCCGCCGCCCGCCGTCCCCGTCGGCTCGCGCGCGTCCGGGCCCGCCTCCGACGTCCCGTCGGACGCTGCCGGGACGAACCCGCCGGCCGTCCCGCCGGCCCGCTCGGGGTCGGCGGCCGAGCCCGCGCCGGCGGCCGGGCCGGAGATGCCGCCGGCCATCCCGCCCGCCGGTCGCGGCACCGCGTCCGTCGACCGCGACGCGGCGTCCACCGCGACCCGGCCCACGAGCACCACCCCGGAGCGCACCGGCACCGCGACTGCTCCCGGGGACCGCGAGGCCGGCCGCGAGCAGGGCGACCAGCGCGACGACCGCCCCGCCGCGGGGGACGCAGCCGTCGCCGGGCTCGCGGCAGCCGCGGCGGCCGCCTCGCCGCGCCCGGCGTCGGCGGCACCTGCTGCCGGCACCGCGAGCAAGGCCGACGCCGGCGGCACCTCCGGGGCGGCGACCACCGCCACCCCCGCCACCCCCGCCACCCCGGTCCGCCGGGCCACCTCGGCGTTCGCGACGGTGACCCCCGACCCGCGGCCGGCGCCTGACACCCCCGCGGCCCGTGCCCCCGAGCCGGAGCCCCTCGACGCCGCGGACGCCCCCGGCGGCCCGGGAGCAGGCCACCCGGACTGGGACCTGCCGTTCGCCGCCGACGAGCCCGCCCGCGGACCGGGCCAGCGGCGGTTCGACCCGACGCGCTGGGTGCTCGGGCTGGTCGCCATCGGCGTGGTCGTCGGCGTCGTGATCGCGATCGGCAACGTGCTGCGCCCCTGGGACGGCGGCGGGGACGACTCCGCCGGCGCCGTCCCGGTCGCCACCCCGACGGTCACCGCACCGCCCGCGCAGGACGACGCGGCCGACGACGACGGCGCCGACGACGACGAGGAGGCGCCCGCCACGGACCCGCCGGTCATCGCCACCGTCACCACCATCGACCCGTCGGACGACGACGGCGAGCACGAGGAGCTCGTGGGGCGGCTCACCGACGGGGACCCGGCCACGGCCTGGTACACCCACACCTACAACCGCCCGGACTTCGCGGGCTTCAAGGAAGCCGTGGGCCTGGTCATCACGCTGCAGCAGCCCGCCACGGTCAGCGCGATCACGCTCGACGTCAACGGGTCCGGCGGCAACGTCGAGGTCCGGTCCACCGACGGCGCCAACCCGACGGCGGGCGACGTCCTCGCGGCCGGCCCGCTCTCCCCGCAGACCGTCCTCACCCTCGCCCAGCCGACCGAGACGCAGAGCATCGTGCTGTGGTTCACCGCGCTGGCGCAGGCACCGGACGGCGCGAACAAGATCGAGATCTCGACCCTCTCCGTCTCCTGACCGCAGGCCCTCCCGGGCCAGGAACAGACCGGTCCGCCGATCTGTTCTCCCGGCATCAGCTCGTCCCCCGACCCGAGGAAGCACCGTGACCGAGACCCCCGTCCGCGACATCGTCATCGTCGGTTCCGGCCCTGCCGGGTACACCGCCGCGATCTACGCGGCGCGCGCGGGCCTGGCCCCCTACGTGGTGGCGGGGTCGGTGACCGCCGGCGGCGCGCTCATGAACACCACCGACGTGGAGAACTTCCCCGGGTTCCCCGACGGGATCCTGGGCCCCGACCTCATGGACAACCTGCAGAAGCAGGCCGAGCGGTTCGGCGCCGAGGTGCTGTGGGACGACGCGGTCGAGCTCGACCTGGCCGGGCCGGTCAAGACGGTCGTGACCGGCGGCGGGGAGACCGTGCGTGCCCGCGCGGTGATCCTGGCGACCGGGTCGGCCTACCGCGAGCTCGGTCTGGACGACGAGAAGCGGCTGTCCGGGCGCGGGGTGTCGTGGTGCGCGACCTGCGACGGGTTCTTCTTCCGCGACCAGGACATCATCGTGGTCGGTGGCGGGGACTCCGCGGTCGAGGAGGCCACGTTCCTGACCCGGTTCGGCAAGTCGGTGACGATCGTGCACCGCCGCGACCAGCTGCGGGCCTCCAAGATCATGGCCGACCGCGCCACGAACGACCCGAAGATCTCCTTCGCGTGGAACTCCGAGGTCGTGGCCATCCACGGCCAGGACAAGGTCACCGGCGTGACGCTGCGCGACACCGTCACCGGGCAGACCCGCGAGCACGGCGCCACCGGGGTGTTCGTCGCGATCGGGCACGTCCCGCGCACCGAGCTGCTCGCCGGGCAGGTCGACCTGGACGAGAACGGGTACATCGTCGTCGAGGGCCGCTCCACCCGCACCAACCTGCCCGGGGTGTTCGCCGCCGGTGACGCGGTCGACCACACCTACCGGCAGGCCATCACCGCCGCCGGGTCCGGGTGCGCCGCCGCCCTGGACGCCCAGCACTACCTCGCCGCCCTCGGCGACGTCGACCCCGCCTCCCCCACCGGCATCCCCGCCGCCGTCGAGCACGCCGACGTCGACGCCGGCGAGGCCCTCGCCGCCCAGGGCGCCGACACCGCCGCGGGCGCGGCAGCCGCGGGGCACTGACGGGCGTGGCCGCCCCGCTCGCGGTGACCGCGGGCACCTTCGACCAGGAGGTGCTGCGGTCGCCCCTGCCGGTCGTCGTCGACTTCTGGGCGGACTGGTGCGTGCCCTGCCGCATGGTGACGCCGGTGCTGGAGGAGCTCGCGCGGACCTACGAGGGCCGGCTGCGGTTCGTCTCGGTCGACACCGAGGCGGAGCAGGACCTCGCCGCCCGCTACGGCGTGGTGTCGATCCCGACCCTGTACGTCTTCCACCAGGGTGAGCTGGTCCGCACGCTGGTCGGAGCGCGCGAGAAGCGCGCCTACGCCGCCGAGCTGGACGCCGCGCTGGAGGACGTCGCCGCCGGGTGACGACCGGCCCCTCCGGGTGGGGAGGTTCTGCGCGTGCGCGGCGCGCCCGCTGTGGACGGGCCACCGGGCGGCGCGAGTGGCGTGGCACACTCGGACGATGACCGCTCTTGAGCGGCCCGACGGCACGGCGTCGGGCCCCCACCCGACCCCGGCCGCCGGCACGCGGCTCGACCGCTGGCTCGGCTCCTACGCCGAGCGGACGCACGGCATGCGCGCCTCGGAGATCCGCGCGCTGTTCGCCGTCGCGAACCGTCCCGAGGTGGTGTCGCTCGCCGGTGGCATGCCCTGCCTGGACGTCCTCCCGCTGGACGTCATCGGCGAGCTCGCGCAGCGCGTCGTCGCCACGCGCGGCACGACCGCCCTGCAGTACGGGTCCGGCCAGGGTGACGAGACGCTGCGCGAGCAGATCCTCGAGGTCATGCGGCTCGAGGGCATCGAGGCGCACCCGGACGACGTCGTCGTCACGACCGGGTCGCAGCAGGCGCTCGACCTCGTGACGCGGCTGTTCATCGACCCCGGCGACGTCGTCGTCGCGGAGGCGCCCTCCTACGTCGGCGCTCTGGGGGTGTTCCGCGCCTACGAGGCCGACGTCGTCCACGTCCCGCTCGACGCGCACGGCATCGTCCCGGAGGCGCTGGAGACGACCCTCGCCGAGCTCTCCCGGCAGGGGCGGCACGTCAAGTTCCTCTACACGATCCCGAACTTCCACAACCCCGCGGGCGTGACGCTCTCCGCCGAGCGCCGCCCCCGGATCCTCGAGATCGCCGACCGGTACGGGGTGCTCGTCATCGAGGACAACCCGTACGGCCTGCTCGGGTTCGAGGGCGAGCCGCTGCCCGCCATGCGCGCCAGCAGCGAGGACGGGGTGATCTACCTCGGCTCGTTCTCCAAGACGTTCGCGCCGGGCTACCGGGTGGGCTGGGCGGTCGCCCCCCACGCCGTCCGCGAGAAGCTCGTCCTCGCCTCCGAGTCGGCGATCCTGTGCCCGTCGAACGCCTCGCAGCTCGCGATCAGCGGCTACCTGGCCACCTGCGACTGGAAGGGCCAGGTCAAGGCGTTCCGGGAGCTGTACCGCGAGCGGCGGGACGCGATGATCGGCGCGCTGGCCGAGCACCTGCCCGACGCGACCTGGACGGTCCCCGACGGCGGCTTCTACACCTGGGTGCGGCTCCCCGACGGGCTCGACGCGAAGGCGATGCTGCCGCGCGCCGTCACCGCCCGCGTGGCGTACGTGCCCGGCACCGCGTTCTACGCCGACGGGCAGGGCACCGACCACGTCCGGCTGTCGTTCTGCTTCCCCACGCCGGAGCGCATCCGCGAGGGCGTGCGGAGGCTCGCAGGCGTCGTGTCGGCGGAGAGCGAGCTCGTGTCGCTGTTCGGCACGGGCGGCGGGCCCCGCGGCGACGACGTGCAGTCCCCGGGCCCCGACCTCGCCTGACCAGGGGCCAGACCCCGGTTGCTCTCCCGCCGCCAGGCCGGCATCCCGACCCACCGTTGCCGGTACGGTCGGTGCGGGTGGGCAACCGGATCGCCGCCCGCCCCGCACCCGCTCCAGGCCGTCGCAGCGGCCACCCCGTCCCGGAGGACCCGACCCCGTGCCGCACGCAGCCGCCCCCACCACCCCGCGCGTCGTCGTCCTGGCCGGCGGCCTCTCCCACGAGCGCGACGTCTCGCTGCGCTCCGGACGGCGCGTCGCGGAGGCGCTGAGGTCCGCCGGGGTCGAGGTGTGGGTGCACGACGTGGACGCCGACCTGGTCCCCGCCCTGACCGAGACGCGGCCCGACCTCGTGTGGCCGCTGCTGCACGGCGCCGGCGGCGAGGACGGTTCGGTGCGGGACGTCCTGGAGCTGCTGGGCGTCCGGAGCCTCGGGACCGGGCCACGCGCGAGCCGGGTGGCCTGGAGCAAGCCGATCGCCAAGACGTCGGTCACCCGTGCCGGCATCGCGACGCCGCAGTTCGTGACGCTCCCGCAGAGCCTGTTCCGGGAGCTCGGTGCCGGGCGCGTCATGGACGCGGTCGTCGCCCGGCTGGGGCTGCCGCTCGTGGTCAAGCCCTCCCGCGGGGGCTCCGCGCTGGGCGTCACGCTGGTCCGCTCCGCCGACGACCTGCCCCGCGCCATGGTCGCGTGCTTCGCGTACGGCGACACGGCGCTGATCGAGCGGGCCGTGGAGGGCACCGAGGTCGCGGTGAGCGTCGTCGAGCTGGACGGCGAGCCCGTCGCGCTGCCGGCCGTCGAGGTCGTCACGGACGGGCCCTACGACTACGACGCGCGGTACAACCCCGGGCGGACCGAGTACTTCGCGCCGGCGCGCCTCAGCGAGGAGCACGCCCGCCGGGCCGCGGACGTCGCCGTGTCGGCGCACCAGGCCCTCGGGCTCCGTCACCTGTCCCGGACGGACCTCATCGTCGACGCCGACGGCCAGCCCTGGTTCCTCGAGGTGAACGTCGCGCCCGGAATGACGGAGACGTCCCTCTTCCCGCAGGCCGCCGAAGCCGGCGGGCACCACCTGCCGACGCTGTACCGCCGGCTCGTCGAGGCGGGGCTCCGGGACGACGCCTGAGCCGCCCGTGCGGGCTCCGGGCCCGCACGGCGCGGCTCAACCGCGGAAGATGCCCGGGTCGTCGGGTGCCAGGCTCGCGAGGATGCGGTTCAGATCCTGCACCGACGCGAACTCGACGGTGAGCCGGCCGCGCCGCTTCCCGAGGTCCACCTTGACGCGCGTCTCGAAGCGGTCGGAGAGCCGTCCGGCCAGGTCGTCGAGGGCCTCGTTCCGGATGCCCGCACGCGGCTGCTGCCGCTGACGGCGGCCCGCGCCGTCGCCGCCCAGCGCGACGATCTCCTCGACGGCACGGACGGAGAGCCCCTCGGCGACGATGCGCTGCGCGAGTCGCTCGATGGCCGCGCCGTCCCCCAGCCCGAGCAGCGCCCGCGCGTGGCCGGCGGACAGCACGCCCGCGGCCACGCGCCGCTGGACCAGCGGGGGCAGCCGCAGCAGGCGCAGGGTGTTGGAGATCTGCGGACGCGACCGGTGGATGCGCTGCGCCAGCTCGTCGTGCGTGCACCCGAAGTCGTCCAGGAGCTGCTGGTAGGCCGCGGCCTCCTCGAGCGGGTTGAGCTGCGAGCGGTGCAGGTTCTCGAGCAGCGCGTCGCGCAGCAGGTCCTCGTCGTCCGTCCGGCGCACGATCGCCGGGATGGTGTCGAGTCCGGCCGCCTGGGTCGCGCGCCAGCGCCGCTCCCCCATGATGAGCTCGTAGCCGTCGCCGACAGGGCGCACGACGACCGGCTGCAGCACGCCGATCTCCCGGATGGACCCGACGAGCTCCTCGAGGGCGTCCTCGTCGAAGACCGTGCGGGGCTGCTTCGGGTTGGGGCTGATGGCGCCGACGGGCAGCTCCGCGAAGGTCGCGCCCGGGACCGGGAGCAGCCCGCCGGTGTCGGCGGATGCGTCCTGCGGCGCGGGGGCCGCCGGGTCCGGACCGCCCGCGGCGGTGGCGACGTCCGCCCCGTCCGAGGATGCACTCGACCCCTGCTCGGCCCCCGTCCGCGGGTCCGCCTGAGCCGGCGCACCCGAGGCTGCGGCCGCGTCCGAGGTCGTATCGTCGCTGGTCAGAGCGTTGTCACCCTCGTGAACGGGCCGCTCGCCGGACCGGTCGGGGAAGAAGACGTCGACCGGCCTGCTCCCGCCGTCCGTGCTGCGCGTCTCCTGGCCGGTCGGGATCAGGGCACCCAGGCCGCGCCCGAGCCCCCGTCGCTTCTCGCTCACGCGTCCTCCTTCGTCCCGGCCGCGGTGCTCCCGCGCTCGGCGAGCTCTCGTGCTGCCTCCAGGTAGGCGAGCGCACCGCTCGAGCCCGGATCGTATGTCAGGACCGTCTGCCCGTAGGAGGGCGCCTCGGAGACGCGCACCGATCGCGGGACGGTGGTCCGCAGCGTCTGCTGCGGGAAGTGCTCACGGACCTCCTGCGCCACCTGCTGGGCGAGGTTCGTCCGGCTGTCGTACATGGTGAGCAGGATGGTCGAGACGTGGAGCCCCGGGTTCAGGTGCGCCTGGATCAGCTCGATGGACTTCAGAAGCTGGCTCAGGCCCTCCAGCGCGTAGTACTCGCACTGGATGGGGATCAGCACCTCGTCCGCCACGACGAAGGCGTTCACCGTGAGCAGGCCGAGGCTCGGCGGGCAGTCGACGAGCACGTAGTCGATGCGCGGCTCGCCTCGCTCCTCGCGCTGCCGCAGGTAGGTCGACAGCGCCGAGCGCAGCCGGGTCTCACGGGCCACCATGGAGACGAGCTCGATCTCGGCACCCGACAGGTCGATGGTTGCCGGTACGCACCAGAGGCGGGACACGTCGGGGCTGGGGTGGACCGCAGTCTCGAGGGGCGCCCCGTCGACGAGCACGTCGTACACCGAGGTCACGCCGGCGTGGTGGTCGACGCCGAGCGCCGTCGACGCGTTCCCCTGCGGGTCGTTGTCGATGACCAGCACGTGGAGGCCGCCCTGGGCGAGGGCCGCGGCGAGGTTGACCGTGGTCGTGGTCTTGCCGACGCCACCCTTCTGGTTGGCGATGGTGATGACACGCGTCCGGTCCGGCTTGCTGAACACCCGGCCGCGGAGCTCGATGCGGCGGCGGGCGTCCTGTCGGAGCTCGGCCATCAGCGGGGTGTCCTCGTCAGCCGGCGGGAGGCTCTCGATCAGCGCCGCTCGGCGCCGCTCCTCCGCGTCGTCCCGCCACGGTCCGGGTTCGGTCGTCACCGGCGCTGTCCCTTCGCCGCGCGGCGCGACTGCCGCGACTTGCTCTCTGTTCCACGTGAAACACGGCCGGCAGGCTCGCCCGGACCCGCCTTCTCGACGACGACCACGGTCGTCGGGTCCAGACCCGGCAGCGTCGGAGCGACCAGGACCTCGGGCACTCCTCCCCCGAGCCTGCGTCCGATCTCCGCCGCGGCGTCCACCTCGGCCTGCGCCCGGCCGCCCTTGAGCGCGACGAGGCGCCCACCCACCCGCAGGAGCGGCAGGGTCCACCCGTAGAGCTTCTCCAGCGCCGCCACCGCGCGGGCGGTGACGGCGTCCGCCTCGAGCGCGCCGACATCCTCCGCCCGACCCCGCAGCACCTGGACGTTGCCCAGGCCGAGCCGCTCGACGACCTCCGTCAGCCACTCGACCCGGCGCTCCATGGGCTCGAGCAGGACCACCTCGGCGCCCGGTCGCATCGCCGCGACCACCACGCCCGGCAGGCCGGCTCCGCTGCCGACGTCCACGATGCGGCCGCGCTCCGGGAGGAAGGCGACGACCGCCGCCGAGTTGACCAGGTGACGCTCCCAGAGGCGCGAGACCTCCCGAGGCCCGACCAGCCCGCGCAGGACGCCGTCGTCCTGGAGCATCGAGTGGAACCGCTCGACGGCCGGCCAGCCGCCGCCGAACAGCACAGGCAGGCGGGGATCGCCGTCGAGGGGGTCGCGCTGCTCGTCCGGCTCGGCCGTCCGGCTCACCGACGCGTCGACGCGCTCGGTTCGCTCGTCGGGCGCAGGTGCCGACTCAGGCCGCACAGGACTCCCCAGGGACGGTCTCGCGGTGGGTTGCGCGGGTGCTGACGACTCGGCGCGCAGGGACGTTCTACCGTACCGCGCCGCGCGGGGTCGGCCGGCCGCGCGTGGCGATGTTCCACGTGGAACCAGGCCGAGCCGCGCCTCGTTCGGGCGCCCCGCGTGGCTCGTGTGCCGCGCAACCCTCGCGACCATCGGCACGAGTCCTGCCCCGTCGGCGGCCGCGGGCCCCGGGGGGCTTCGGGGGTCCAGGTCCGGGCCGGGCGGTGTCAGCCGTCAGCCACGTCCGGTCCGTGCGGGAACAACCCTGCCCGTCCGTCACCGCTCACGCAGGGCGGCCAGCGCCTGATCGGGGTCGCCGAGGCCGCGCGGTGACGCGGCTGCTGGCGGCTTCGGCCACGGGTTCTCGTAGCCGCAGGTTCTCCCCGTGGCCGGTCCTCTCGACCGTGGGTTCTCCCGGTCGCGGACTCTCCCGGTCGCGGACTCTCCCGGTCGCGGGTCCTCCCGGTCGCGGGTCCTCCCGGTCACGGGTCCTCCCGGTCACGGGTCCTCCCGGTCACCGGTCCCCTTGGTCACGGGTCCTCCAGTCGCCAGTCCTCCCGGTCTCCCGGTCGCCGAACCTGCCGGCGGGCGAGTCCTGACCGCGGGCCCGCGCTCGTCGCGTCGACTGCCGGACGCGTCTGAGGCCGGTCGCCACCGCGACGAGAGCGCGTTCACGCGCGTGAGAGCTCGCACAGACAACCCCGCCCCCTTCGTGGGTCGGCTGCGCAGGGTCCACGACCGGCCTACAACGGCGGGTTCACGTGGAACGCGTGGGCCACCACGACAGCTGCGCGACCACACCGAGGTCTGGATGGCAAGCCGCTCGGGGGCGACGGTTGCGAGCCTGGATGCTGCGCGCCGTTTCACGTGGAACAGTCTCCGACCGTGGGTCGCGGGACCGTTTCACGTGGAACAGTCTCCGACCGTGGGTCGCGGGACCGTTTCACGTGGAACAGTCTCCGACGGTGGGTCGCGGGCCCGGCCACAAGCTGGCTTCGGCGTCGCGCCCCGCCGCAGCGGCACCCCGCTCGCACCCGGCACCGGCCAACCCACCTTCGCGGCGTGCGCGCAGACCACGATCCGGCTCCTCTCGATGGGCGGACCGCTCCGCCACCTCCGCGGGCCGGTCCGGGCCGGCGGCATGGGCGCGCGCACCCGGTTCGGCCTCTACCGCATGGCGCCCCTCCGTCGTGGGGACGCCTCCGGTTCGTGGGGACGCCTCCGGTTCGTGGAACGCCACCGGTTCGTGGGGGCGCCACCGGTTGGAGAACGCCACCGGTTCGTGGAACGCGATCGGTCCGTGGGGCGCCATCGGTCCGTGGGGTGTCCCCGGTTCGCGGGGTGTCCCCGGGCCATGTGGCAGGTCCGGCCCGCGCGGCATCCGAGCTCCGGTTTGCTCCTCGCCCGGGTGCACGCTCTCTTCCCCCGCAGCCGGGCAGGTGCGGCTCTGCACTCGCGCCTCGCTCAGGGCCCAACCGTGCGGCCGCTCGGGCCCGTGCGGCACCACTACGTGGTCCGGCACCACCGGTTCAGGCCGCACCACCGCCTCGCTCAGCACCACCGGCTCGTGCCGAGCCACCGGCTCGTGACGTACCACCGCATCTCCCGGCACCACCGGCTCATCCGACACCACGGCCTCGACCTGCCCACCGGTTCGTGGGGCATCTCCTGGTCGTCGGGTGCCCCTGGTCGCGGGGGTCCTCCGGCGCAGACGTCGAGTCCGTCCTCAGTACGTCCGCCGTCGCTGGGCGGCAGGCCGGCACCGCGGTGGACGCTCGAGGTTGTGGGCCCTCGCGCCTCACGAACCCTCGCCCGTTCGCGTGGCTCCGCCCCCTGATGCCTCGGCCCCCATGCCGCCGCCGTCATCGCTTCGTGGTTGGCGCCCCGTCGCGTGCGTCTCGCAAGGACCTTCCGCTCCTGCCGTCCGAGCGACTTCACGCCATCGCGGCATCACACTCCGCCACGTTCGCTCGGGTCCAGTTTCACGTGGAACGGCGCGGTCAGAGGCGCCACGTCGGCGTCGGCATGGGCGAGCCGTCGCAGAGCTCGTGTTTCACGTGGAACGACCGCGACCCGCGGTGGCGACCCAGAGGGCACCGATCCGCGACATGGCTATCCGGCCGGGCACCCGACACGCTCTCTCAATTGATGCCTCGTTGCGACAGCCCGCCCGGGCACCCACTGCGGTTCGAGAGCCTGAGCCATTCCGCGGACGGCGCTCCGTGAGGCGCGCACGCCGGTTTCACGTGGAACAGCGGGCCACTCTGCGAGAGAGCCGTCAAGCTCGCCCTCTGTCACAAGCCCGCCACCGTGGCAAGCAGGATCGGACTGCAGGTGCAGCCCACGGAGCGGTCGACGTCTCCCCGGCGGGACGCATCCCCGCCGAGCGGCGAATCACCCGCGGCGTCCCCCGAGCACGCGAGGTCGGCTCTGACAAGGCGGAGTCGCACCGGTCTGTGTGCCAGCGCCAGCGGTCTCCGCCCGTCGACCTCGATCCCAGCAGCCGATCTCCACACAGGCACCCCGACCGGCTCCGCGGCTCCCGCACAGCTGCCTCGACCGACGACCTGCCCGAACAGTGCAACAGGTCTGCGTTCCACCGGCCGCCCGCCCCCACCGATCCCGCCGGCGCCCCAGCGCCCGCCTCCGAGCAACACCCACGCGCCGGACGGCGCCCCCGCACCCGACCACGCGCCCCGACCGGGCTCAGGAGCCGGACCGCTGGACATGACCGAAACCCGCCGCGCACACACATGCCGCCACCCGAAGCCCCGAGTCAGCGCTTCGTCCAGAGCCTCTGAGAGCGTGCCGCGAGGACGCACGAGAGGCCGGTCCCGAACGGGACCGGCCTCTCATCGCCTCCTGACGAACTCCGACCGCTGCCGCGCCGGGTCCGATCGCGCTCACTCCGCGGGCTTGACCACCACGTACCGCGCCGGCTCGACGCCCTCCGAGTCGGACGTGAGGCCCGCGGCGGCGACCGCGTCGTGCACGACCTTGCGCTCGAACGGGTTCATCGGCTCGAGCGACACCGGGGCGCCGCTCTCCCGCGCCTCCGCGATGGCCCGCTCGGCGACGGTGACGAGCTCGGCCTTGCGCGCCGCACGGTAGCCGGCGATGTCGAGCATGAGCCGGCTCCGGTCGCCCGTCTTCGCCTGCACCGCGAGTCGCGTCAGCTCCTGCAGCGCGTCCAGCACCTCGCCGTCCTGGCCCACGAGGCGGCGCAGTGCGCGCTCGCCGCCCTCCTCGGCCACGATCTCCACCGCCGCACGACCGTGGTCGACGTCGATGTCGATGTCGCCGTCGAGGTCGGCGATGTCCAGCAGCTCCTCGAGGTAGTCGGCGGCGATCTCGCCCTCCTCCTCGAGGCGCGAGCCCGCGCCGGCCTCGTCGGGGGCGTCGGTGGGTGTCGTCATGTCAGCTCCTTGCTGGGGACAGGGGCGCGCCGGGGGCGCGAGGTCTCAGTCGTCGGTCGAGCCGTCGGGGCGTGCGGACCCGGACGCGCCGGTCGACGGCGAGCCCTTGCCACCCGCGGCCGTGCCGCCCTTGCTACCGGACCCGCCGGAGCCCGTGCGCTTCTTCTTCGCCGCAGGCGCGGTGCCGGCGCCGCCGGCCGTGCCCGAACCCGAGGCCTTCGCACCGGCCGGCCGCGCCGGGCTGCCGCCGGACGTGGTGCCCGCACCGGCCGACGGCGTCACCGTCGGGCGAGGCGCGGTGCCTCCGGCCGGGGGCCGCTTCTTCGCGCGGTCCTTGCGGACGGGCTGCTGGCGCTGACCGCTGACCGGGCGCTCCTCGATCGTCAGGACGTCGCCGTCCTCCTCGATCGACATGCCCTTGGAGGCCGCCCGCTTGGCCTGGCGCGCCTTGAGCGCGGCCTCGGCCTGCGAGCCCGGCGCCGGCATGCGACGGATCGTGTAGAACTGCTGGCCCATCGACCACAGGTTCGTGGTGGTCCAGTAGATCAGCACACCGATCGGGAAGTTCACGCCCGAGAAGGCGAAGATCAGCGGGAAGACGTACATGAGCAGCTTCTGCTGCTGCGCCATCGGGCCCTCGAGGGCGGCCGGCGGCATGTTCTTCATCGTGAGCTGGCGCTGCGTGGTGAACGTGGTCAGCGACATCGCGACCACCAGCAGGATGGTGACGATCCGCACGTTCGTGGCCGCGTCGCCGAACTGCGTCGCGTTCATGAAGGTCGCCGACAGCGGAGCGCCGAGGATCGTCGCGCTCTCGGCCTGGGCCGCCAGCTGCTGGTTCAGCGGGCCCAGGTTGGCGCGCGGGTAGTCCCCGGCGGCGAGCTGCGGCAGCGAGTTCAGCACGCGGAACAGCGCGAAGAAGATCGGCGACTGGGCCAGGATCGGCAGGCAGGACGAGAACGGGTTGGTGCCGTGCTTGCGGTACAGCTCCATCGTCTCGCGGCTCATGGCCTCGCGGGACGCCGGGTCGGTCTTGCCCTTGTACTTCGCCTGGATCTTCTTCATGTCCGGCGCGAGCATCTGCATGCCGCGGGACGCCTTGATCTGCTTGAAGAACAGCGGGATCAGGATGATCCGCATCACGATCACGAGGCCGACGATCGACAGCGCCCACGCCGTCCCGCCCGCCGGGTCGAGCCCGATCCAGTCGAAGAACGAGTGGAACTGGACCATGATCCAGGCGACCACGACCATGATCGGGTACAGCAGGCCGTCGAACCAGCTCATCGGGGAACTCTCCAGGTGATCAGTGCGCGGAGGCGACCGCGCCGTGCGGGTGTCGACGGTGCGACCCCGCCGGTGGAACGTCGTCGACGCCGCCCGGGTTCCACGGGTTGCAGCGCAGGATCCGCCAGACCGCCAGCCGCGTGCCCTTGAGGACGCCGTGCCGCTCGAGGGCGATCACGGCGTACGCGGAGCACGACGGGTAGAACCGGCAGGTCGGCGGGGTGAGCGGCGACAGGAACCGCTGGTAGACGCGGATCAGCAGCACGAGCAGGCGCCGCGGCGCACGCACCACGGCTCGCGCCGCGCGGGCGAGCGCACGGGACGCGGGACGGGCGGACCCGGGCACGGGCGGGGCGGACGAGGTCATCGCCGGTCCCCCGCACGCCCGGTCAGCCGTCGGGACGCGCTGCGGACGGCACCGTCGAGGTCGTGCCCGAGCGACGCGTAGTCGGCCGCGGCGGCGGGAGCGAGCGCCCGGACCACGACGTCGACGTCGGCGGGCAGCCCGTCGAGCCGCTCCGCCGTGAGCGCACGGAGGCGCCGCTTGACCCGGTTCCGGGTCACGGCGTTCCCCACCCCCTTGGACACGACGAAACCGACCGCCGGACCAGGTCCGGGGTCGGTTCGCGTCACGAGGTGCACCACGAGCGTGTTCCGCCCGGCACGTGCTCCGGTGCGGACGGCCCGCGCGAAGTCGGCGGACCGTCGCATCCGGTGCGCGGCGGGCAGCACCGCGTCGGCGGTGGTGTCAGGCCGACAGCTCGGCGCGACCCTTGCGCCGGCGGGCGGCGAGGATCGCGCGGCCGGCACGGGTCCGCATGCGCAGACGGAAGCCGTGGGTCTTGGCGCGACGCCGGTTGTTCGGCTGGAAGGTCCGCTTGCTCACGATGGTCTCCAAGTACTTCGGTGCATCGGCCGGACGTCCGGCCAGGTCTGTGTGCCCGTGCTCGACTGCTCCGGTACCCACGTCGTCGACGCGGCCGACGTCGGGGCACGCCAGCAGGAGCCATCAGGAAGGCTGGTCAACGTTACGACGCCCGCGCACGGGGGTCAAACCGCGACGGACCCGGGTGCGGGCCGCGGCGCCCACCCCGTCGGGCCCACCCCCTCCCGCCGGGCTGCGACGGCCACTAGCATCGACGCTCGATGCGTCCCGCAGCGACCGGTCCCCACCCCGTGGACAGAGTCGTCCGGTCCTGTGGACAACGCCGCACCTGAGGGGGCCTCCAGCCGCCGCGACGGCCGGGATCCGGCGTGAACCCGCGTGACCCACAGGTGTGGACAAGTCTGTGGACGCACGGACGGGGCGTGCGACACTCGACCACGCGACTCACGACGGCAGCGACGAGGTACAGGTGTCAGGACAGGACGATCAGCTGGGCCAGGTCTGGTCGGCCGCCATGGCGCAGCTCGAGGTGAGCCCCGACATCACCCCCCGTCAGCTTGCGTTCGTGCGGCTGGCGAAGCCGCTCGGCCTGCTCGACGGCACGATGCTGCTGGCGGTCGGCAACGACCTCACCAAGGACTACCTGGAGACGCGCGTCCGCCAGGAGGTCACGGAGGCGCTGGCCGCGGCGCTCGGCCGCGAGGCCCGTTTCGCCATCACGGTCGACCCGTCGCTGGACGGCGGCGGCGAGGCGCTCACCGCCAGCCCGCCCCCGGCACGGCCGGCGGACCAGGACGGCGACCCCGGCCCCGGTCCGGCCACGGCTGCCGAGGTCAGCGTGCCGGAGCCGGCCCGCCCCGAGCCGTTCCGTCGCGAGCCCGCCGGCCCCACCCCGAGCGTCGAGCCGGCGCGGCTCAACCCGAAGTACCTGTTCGAGACCTTCGTCATCGGCTCGTCCAACCGCTTCGCGCACGCCGCGGCGGTGGCCGTCGCCGAGGCACCCGCGAAGGCGTACAACCCGCTGTTCATCTACGGCGACTCCGGGCTCGGCAAGACGCACCTGCTGCACGCGATCGGCCACTACGCGCGCAACCTGTACCCGTCGGTCCGCGTGCGCTACGTGAACTCCGAGGAGTTCACGAACGACTTCATCAACTCCATCGGCGAGGGCAAGGCCGGCGCGTTCCAGCGCCGCTACCGCGAGGTGGACGTCCTGCTCATCGACGACATCCAGTTCCTGCAGGGCAAGGAACAGACGATGGAGGAGTTCTTCCACACGTTCAACACCCTGCACAACGCGAACAAGCAGGTCGTGATCACCTCCGACCTGCCGCCGAAGCAGCTCAACGGCTTCGAGGACCGCATGCGGTCGCGGTTCGAGTGGGGCCTCATCACGGACGTGCAGCCGCCGGACCTCGAGACGCGGATCGCGATCCTGCGCAAGAAGTCCGCGAACGACAAGCTGCAGGCGCCCGACGACGTGCTGGAGTACATCGCGTCGAAGATCTCCACGAACATCCGCGAGCTCGAGGGCGCCCTCATCCGGGTGACGGCGTTCGCGAACCTCAACCGGCAGCAGGTGGACCTCTCGCTGGCGGAGATCGTGCTGAAGGACCTCATCACCGACGAGGACCAGGCCGACATCACGGCGACGGCGGTCATCGGCCAGACCGCGGCGTACTTCGGCCTGACGATCGAGGACCTGTGCGGCTCGTCGCGCTCCCGGGTGCTGGTCACGGCCCGGCAGATCGCCATGTACCTGTGCCGGGAGCTCACGGACCTGTCGCTGCCGAAGATCGGCCAGGCGTTCGGCGGCCGCGACCACACGACCGTCATGCACGCGAACCGGAAGATCCGGGAGCTCATGGCGGAGCGCCGCTCGATCTTCAACCAGGTCACCGAGCTGACCAACCGCATCAAGCAGGAGAGCCGCGGCTGAGCCGTCGCCGCCGTCCCCCACGACCCTCACCTGGACCCCCGCCCGGACGCCCGCGCGGGGGTCCTGCGCGTCCCGGGCCGGAAGTCCCGTGTCTCAGCCTCAACCAGAGCACGAAGGAGCGGTGGGACGATTACTCACACCTGTGGACGAGTCTGTGGATACCGGTGGATGACCCCCTCAGTTCGTGTGGACGCGTCCTACGGGTTCTGGGGACGCAGAAGGACGCCGCGGGCTCCGTCCCCGTCCGGCTGCGTCGTTCCCCAGGGGGTCCACAGCGTTCGTGCACATGCCGATCGGCCGTCTGACCTGGGACGACGTCGTCGGTCCCCAGGTTCCACAGAAGCGAAGACGACGACGACCGTTACCCAGGAAGAAGATCCACAACCCGTCAGTGCTCTGCCGGGCGCTCCGCGGACCGTCCGCCCCTGCACCGGCCCCGGACCGCTCACGGGCTCCTGCGTCCTCCCCTGGGGACGACGTCGGGACGGCCGGATCCGTCGTCAGGAGGCTCCCGGACGAGCCCGCCGTCGTCCGGCACCCGCCCGCGCACGCCACGACCGCCCTCCGGTGCCGTCCTGACGAACGCCAGAGGCCCGCGACGCTCATCCACAGCCCCCGTTCGTCGGTACCGGAGGCCTGGTCACTCGCGTAGTGTTCGGGGGACCCCTGAGCGCCCTCGACGCGCCCCGCGGGGGTCGCCGAGCACCGAGCAGCACCAGCAGGGATCCTCCGATCCCCCGACCGAGAGGGTGGGGCATGAAGTTCCGCGTCGAACGCGACGTCCTCGCAGAAGCCGTCACGTGGATCGCCCGCAGCCTGCCCACCCGTCCCCCGGTCCCCGTCCTGGCCGGCGTCCGCATCGAGGCGGACACCGACGGCACGCTCCGTCTCGCGAGCTTCGACTACGAGGTGTCCGCGCGCTCCGAGATCCCGGCCGACGTCAGCGAGCCGGGCACCGTCCTGGTGTCGGGGCGCCTGCTCGCCGAGATCTCCCGCGCCCTGCCCGCCAAGCCGGTGGACGTGTCGCTCGACGGCACGAAGGTCTCCGTCACCTGCGGCGCCAGCCGCTTCACCCTGCTGACGATGCCCGTCGAGGACTACCCGCAGCTGCCCGCCATGCCCCCGCTCAGCGGCACGGTGGACGGCGACGAGCTCACCCGCGCGGTCGCCCAGGTGACCGTCGCGGCCAGCCGTGACGACACCCTCCCCCTGCTCACCGGCGTGCGCGTGGAGATCGAGGGCGAGAAGGTCACGCTCCTGGCGACCGACCGCTACCGCCTGGCGCTGCGTGAGATGACGTGGAAGCCCGCCTTCCCGGACGCCTCGGAGGTCGCCCTCGTCCGCGCCCGCACGCTGTCCGACGCCGCGAAGTCGCTCGGCGCCTCCGGCTCGGTGACCGTCGGCCTCGCCACCGGCCAGGGCGTCGACCTCATCGGGTTCGAGGCCGGCGGCCGCCACACGACGTCGCTGCTCGTCGACGGCGACTACCCGGCCGTGCGCCGGCTGTTCCCGGACGAGTCGCCCATCCACGCCGTGGTCAACACCCAGCTGCTGGCGGACGCGGCGAAGCGCGTCGCCCTCGTGGCCGAGCGCAACACGCCGATCCGCCTGACGTTCACCGAGGGCCAGGTCGTCCTCGACGCCGGCCAGGGCGACGACGCGCAGGCGTCCGAGGCGCTCGAGGCGACGCTCGTCGGCGAGGACATCGCCGTGGCGTTCAACCCGCAGTTCCTGCTCGACGGGCTCGGCGCGCTCACCACGTCGTTCGTGAGGCTGTCGTTCACGCACCCCAACAAGCCGGTGGAGTTCACGGGCCAGGAGTCGCTCGAGGGCGAGGACCTCAAGGACTACCGCTACCTGCTGGTCCCCATCCGCTTCGCCTCCTGACGCCGGGCCGGCCACAGGCCGGCCACCGGCCGGTGTGACCGGCGAGGCACCCGGCATCGGTCGTCAACACCGGGACGCCGCAGGACAATGGCGGACGAACACCACGTCCTGGACCTGCCCGCAGGGGCGGGGGACGTGCGGGCGACGAGAGGTGGAGCGATGCGGATCGGCCTGGTGGGTCTGGGCAGGATGGGCGCGAACATGCGCGACCGGATGCGGCGCGCAGGGATCGAGGTCACGGGGTACGACCGGAACCCGGAGGTCTCCGACGTCGCGTCGCTGGCCGACCTGGTCGCCGCCCTGCCCGAGGGCGACCGCGTCGTCTGGGTCATGGTCCCGGCCGGTGAGGTCACGCACGGCGTGATCGAGGAGCTCGCGGGCCTGCTCGGCGCCGGCGACCTCGTCATCGACGGCGGCAACTCGTACTTCGGCGACGACAAGGGGCACGCCGCGCAGCTCGGCGAGCGGGGGATCCACTTCGTGGACGTCGGCGTCTCGGGCGGCGTGTGGGGGCTCGCCAACGGCTACGGCCTCATGGTCGGCGGCGACGCCGAGCAGGTCGCGCGCGTGATGCCGGTGTTCGACGCGCTGCGTCCCGAGGGCCCCCGCGAGGAGGGCTTCGTGCACGCGGGCGCGGTCGGTGCCGGGCACTACGCGAAGATGGTGCACAACGGCATCGAGTACGGCCTCATGCAGGCGTACGCCGAGGGCTACGAGCTGCTGGCGGCCAAGGACATCGTCACGGACGTGGCCGGCACCATGAAGGCCTGGCAGCGCGGCACCGTCGTGCGGTCCTGGCTGCTGGAGCTGCTGGTCAAGGCGCTCGAGGAGGACCAGGACTTCGAGGCGATCGACGACTGGGTCGCGGACTCGGGCGAGGGCCGGTGGACGGTCGACGAGGCGATCGAGGCCGCGGTCCCGCTCCCGGTCATCACGGCCGCGCTGTTCGCCCGGTTCCAGTCCCGCCAGGAGGAGTCGCCGGCCATGAAGGCCGTCGCCGCGCTGCGCCAGCAGTTCGGCGGGCACGCCGTCCGCGCCGCGGGCGCCCCGATCTCCGGCGACGCCCCGTCGGGCGTGCGCTCGGAGGGCTGACGCCGCGTCGATGTACGTCTCGCACCTGTCCCTGACGGACTTCCGGTCGTACCACCAGGTCGACCTGACCTTCGAGCCGGGGATCACCGCGCTCGTCGGGCCGAACGGGCAGGGCAAGACGAACCTCGTCGAGGCGATCGGGTACGTCTCGACGTTCTCGAGCCACCGCGTGCCGACCGACGCCCCGCTCGTGCGGGCGGGCGCGCCGGCGGCCGTGGTGCGCTCGCGCATCGTCCGCGCGCAGGACGACGGGTCCGAGCGGGCGCTGGTGATCGACATCCAGCTCGGGTCGGGCCGGTCCAACCGCGTGAAGCTCAACGGCGCGCCGTCGCGGGCCCGCGACGTGGTCGGCGCGCTGCGGTCGGTGCTGTTCGCGCCGGAGGACCTCGCGCTGGTGAAGGGGGACCCGGACGGCCGCCGGCGCTTCGTGGACGAGCTGGCGGTGCAGGTCACGCCGCGGCTCGCGGGTGTGTTCTCCGAGTACGACCGCGTGGTGCGGCAGCGCACCGCGCTGCTGAAGTCGGCGGCCGGCTACCGCGGCTCCCGCGCGAACCTCGACCTGAGCACGCTGGACGTCTGGGACGCGAAGCTCGCGGAGCTCGGGGCCCGGGTGGTCGTGGCCCGGCAGGCGGTGGTGACGGCCCTCGACCCGTACGTGGGCGACGCGTACGAGCGCGTGAGCGAGGGCCAGGGGGCGGCCCGCGTGGACTACCGGTCGTCGCTCGCGTCGACCCTCGGGGCCGGGGAGGACGCCGACCCCGCTCCCCGGGCACCCGGCGCCGGGCCGCACGCCGGCGCGGGTCACGCCGAGGTCGAGGCGCAGATGCTCGAGGCCCTGGCGCGCGTCCGCCCGAAGGAGCTGGAGCGCGGCGTCTGCCTGGTCGGCCCGCACCGCGACGACCTGACGCTCGTGCTGGGCGACCTCCCGGCGAAGGGCTACGCCAGCCACGGCGAGTCCTGGTCGTTCGCCCTGGCGCTGCGGCTCGCGTCGTACGACCTGCTCACGCACGGCCCGCGCGCGGGGACGGACGACGACCCGGCGGCGCTCTGGGTCGCGGACAGCGGGCCGGACGGCGAGCCGGTGCTCATGCTCGACGACGTGTTCGCCGAGCTCGACGCCCGGAGGCGGGCGCGCCTGGCGGAGATGGTCGCCGGGGCGCGGCAGGTGTTCGTCACGGCGGCGGTGCCGGGCGACGTCCCGGACCGCCTGGCGGGCGCGCGGTTCGACGTGCTGGCGTCGGAGGTCGCCCGTGTCGTCGCCTGACGTCCCGGGCGGGACCGACCCCGAGGACCCGGCCGGAGGGCCGGCCGCCGGTGACGCGCCCGACGGGTCGACCGGCTCCCCCGCGCTCGACCCCGCCGTCCCCGTGTGCGAGCAGCTCGACGTCACACCGCCCGCCCAGATGGCCCGCACCTCCCTCGCGCGGTTCCGTGCGGTCGCCCGCTCGAAGGGGTACCGCCCCGGCGAGCAGGCGCGCGGCCGCTCGCCCCTGTCGCCGGCCGAGCGCGGGGGCCCTGGCCTGCACCCCCGCGACCCGCAGATGGTGTCCAGCACGATGGCCTCGCTGTTCCGCGACCGCGGCTGGGTGCAGGAGGTGTCCGTCGGCGGGGTGATCGGCCGCTGGCGGGACGTCGTGGGCGACCAGATCGCCGACCACTGCACGCCGGAGACGTTCACCGAGGGGGTGCTGGTGGTGCGGACGGACTCCTCGGCGTGGGCCCAGCAGCTCAAGCTGCTCGCGCCGCAGCTGGTCCGGCGGCTGTCGGAGGACGTCGGCGAGGGCGTGGTCCAGGAGGTCAGGGTGCTGGGACCGGCCGGTCCGGGCTTCGGCCGCGGCAGGCGCTCGGTGCGCGGGCGCGGCGCGCGGGACACCTGGGGCTGAGCCCGCGGGACGGGCCCGCGGAAACGCATCCACAGGCCCGCGGTTCGACGGGGGTTCCGGCGCGGGGCCGGGTACACTGTGGAGTGACATCCTGGCGCGTCTGCGCCGGTCCAGGACGCACGATCTCCGTCGTCGTGGAGTGATCCGCTCTCCCGTCGGGCAGAGGGGCGCCTCCGCCGCGTGTGAGAACTGAGGAGCACCACCGCCCGTGGCTGACCAGAGCCCCTCCACCGGACCTGCCGTCGACGACCCGAACGCACCGGCGAGGGCGGTGGACGGGACTCCCGCCTACGACGCCTCCGCGATCACGGTGCTCGAGGGCCTCGAGGCCGTCCGCAAGCGTCCCGGCATGTACATCGGCTCCACCGGTGAGCGCGGCCTGCACCACCTCGTCTACGAGGTCGTCGACAACTCGGTCGACGAGGCGCTCGCCGGCTACTGCGACCACATCGAGGTCACGCTGCTCGCCGACGGCGGGGTGCGCGTGGTCGACAACGGCCGTGGCATCCCCGTCGCGATCCACCCGACCGAGGGCCGCCCGACGGTCGAGGTCGTCATGACCATCCTGCACGCGGGCGGCAAGTTCGGCGGCGGCGGCTACGCGGTCTCCGGCGGTCTGCACGGCGTCGGCATCTCCGTCGTCAACGCCCTGTCGACGCGGGTCGAGACCGTCGTCAAGCGCGACGGCTACACGTGGGAGCAGGACTTCGAGGACGGCGGCAAGCCGGCCGGGGAGCTCCGCCGCGGCGAGCCCACGCAGGAGACCGGCACGTCGCAGACGTTCTGGGCCGACCCCGGCATCTTCGAGACCGTCGACTACGACTTCGAGACGCTGCGCTCGCGGTTCCAGCAGATGGCGTTCCTCAACAAGGGCCTGCGGATCACGCTCACGGACGAGCGCCCGCAGCACGCCGACACCGAGGACGAGGTCGCGGGGAGCGACGACGCGGCCCCGGCCGCCGCCCGCACGGTGGTCTACAAGTACGACGGCGGCCTGGTCGACTACGTCAAGCACCTGAACTCCGCGAAGAAGGTCGACCTGGTGCACCCCGAGGTCATCGACTTCGAGGCCGAGGACACCGAGCGCAAGATCTCGGTCGAGATCGCGCTGCAGTGGACGAGCGCGTACTCCGAGTCGGTGCACACGTACGCCAACACGATCTCGACCACCGAGGGCGGCACGCACGAGGAGGGCTTCCGCGCGGCGATGACCTCGCTGGTCAACCGCTACGCGCGCGACAAGGGCATCCTCAAGGACAAGGACGACAACCTCACGGGCGACGACATCCGCGAGGGCCTCACGGCGGTCATCTCGGTCAAGCTCGGCGAGCCGCAGTTCGAGGGCCAGACCAAGACCAAGCTCGGCAACACCGAGGCCAAGACGTTCGTGCAGCGCGTCGTCAACGAGCAGCTCGGCGACTGGCTGGACTCGCACCCGACCGAGGCGCGGGACGTCATCCGCAAGGCCATCCAGGCCAGCCAGGCACGCATCGCCGCCCGCAAGGCGCGCGAGGCCACCCGCCGCAAGGGCCTGCTCGAGTCGAACTCGATGCCCGGCAAGCTCAAGGACTGCCAGTCCAACAACCCGGCCGAGTGCGAGATCTTCATCGTCGAGGGCGACTCCGCCGGCGGCTCGGCGGTCCGCGGGCGCAACCCGCAGACCCAGGCGATCCTCCCGCTGCGCGGCAAGATCCTCAACGTCGAGCGGGCCCGCCTCGACCGGGCGCTCGGCAACGCCGAGGTCCAGGCGCTCATCACGGCGTTCGGCACCGGCATCGGCGAGGACTTCGACCTGTCGAAGCTGCGGTACCACAAGATCGTGCTCATGGCCGACGCCGACGTCGACGGCCAGCACATCCGCACGCTGCTGCTGACGCTGCTGTACCGGTACATGCCCGAGCTGATCCTCAAGGGCCACGTGTACATGGCGCAGCCCCCGCTGTTCCGCATCAAGTGGTCGAACGCCCCGCACGACTACGTGTACTCCGACCGGGAGCGGGACGCCGTGCTCGCCGACGGCCAGGCGAACGGCAAGCGGATCCCCAAGGACAACGGGATCCAGCGCTACAAGGGTCTGGGCGAGATGGACTACTCGGAGCTCTGGGAGACCACCATGTCCCCCGAGCACCGCACCCTGCTGCAGGTCACCCTCGACGAGGCGGCCGCGGCGGACGAGATCTTCTCCGTGCTCATGGGCGAGGACGTCGAGTCCCGCCGCTCGTTCATCCAGCGCAACGCGCGCGACGTGCGGTTCCTCGACATCTGACCTGCCCGACCCGCCCGGCCGGCTGCGTGCGTGCCGGGCCCCGTCCCACCGAAGGACCCTGACCTGTGACAGAGCTGACCGGCGACAACATCGAGCACGGCCGCATCGACCAGGTGGACCTGCAGCTCGAGATGCAGCGGTCCTACCTGGACTACGCGATGGCCGTCATCGTGGGCCGCGCGCTCCCGGACGTCCGCGACGGCCTCAAGCCGGTGCACCGCCGCGTCCTGTACGCCATGTACGACGGCGGCTACCGCCCGGACCGCCAGTTCTCGAAGTGCTCGCGCGTCGTCGGCGACGTCATGGGCAAGTACCACCCGCACGGCGACACGGCGATCTACGACGCCCTCGTCCGCCTGGTGCAGGACTGGTCGCTGCGGTACCCGCTGGTCGCCGGCCAGGGCAACTTCGGCTCCCCCGGTGACGACCCGGCCGCCGCCCCGCGGTACACCGAGTGCAAGATGGCCCCGCTCGCCATGGAGATGGTCCGGGACATCGACGAGGACACCGTCGACTTCCAGGACAACTACGACGGCCGCACCCAGGAGCCGTCGATCCTGCCCTCGCGGTTCCCGAACCTGCTGGTCAACGGCTCCGCGGGCATCGCGGTCGGCATGGCGACCAACATCCCGCCGCACAACCTGCGCGAGGTCGCGGAGGGCGTGCGCTGGCACCTCGACAACCCCGAGGCGTCCAAGGAGGAGCTGCTCGCGGCCCTCCTCACGCGCATCAAGGGGCCGGACTTCCCGACCGGCGCGACGATCCTCGGCCACAAGGGCATCGAGGAGGCGTACCGCACGGGCCGCGGCTCCATCACGATGCGCGCGGTCGTCGAGGTCGAGGAGATCCAGGGCCGCATCTGCCTGGTCGTCACCGAGCTGCCGTACCAGGTCAACCCGGACACCCTCGCGAAGAAGATCGCCGACCTGGTCCGCGAGAACCGCGTCCAGGGCATCGCCGACATCCGCGACGAGACCTCGGGCCGCACCGGCCAGCGCCTGGTCATCGTGCTCAAGCGCGACGCGGTCGCCAAGGTCGTGCTGAACAACCTGTACAAGCACACCCAGCTGCAGGACACGTTCGGCGCGAACATGCTCGCGCTGGTCGACGGCGTGCCCCGCACGCTCAGCCTCGACGCGTTCATCCGGCACTGGACCACCCACCAGCTCGACGTCATCGTCCGGCGGACCAGCTTCCGGCTGCGCAAGGCCGAGGAGCAGATCCACATCTACCGCGGCTACCTCAAGGCGCTCGACGCGCTGGACGAGGTCATCGCGCTCATCCGCCGCTCCCCCGACGCCGACGAGGCCCGCACCGGCCTGATGGCCCTGCTGGACATCGACGAGGTCCAGGCGAACGCGATCCTCACCCTCCAGCTGCGCCGGCTCGCCGCGCTCGAGCGGCAGAAGATCCTCGACGACTACGCCAAGCTCGAGCAGGAGATCCTGGGCTACCGCGCGATCCTCGAGTCCCCGGAGCGGCAGCGTGGGATCGTCCGCGACGAGATGGACGAGATCGTCGACAAGTACGGCGACGAGCGCCGCACCACGATCCTGCCGTTCGACGGCGAGGTGTCGGTCGAGGACCTCATCGCCGAGGAGGAGATGGTCGTCACCATCACCCGCGGCGGCTACGCGAAGCGCACCCGGTCGGACAGCTACCGGGCGCAGCGGCGCGGCGGCAAGGGCGTCCGCGGCGCGCAGCTGCGCGAGGACGACATCGTCGACCACTTCTTCGTCACCACGACGCACCACTGGCTGCTGTTCTTCACCAACCTCGGCCGGGTGTACCGCGCGAAGGCGTACGAGCTGCCCGAGGGCGGCCGCGACGCCAAGGGCCAGCACGTCGCGAACCTGCTGGCGTTCCAGCCGGGCGAGAAGATCGCCCAGGTCCTGGACCTGCGCGACTACGACCAGGCGGAGTACCTGGTGCTCGCCACCAAGCGGGGCCTGGTCAAGAAGACCCGCCTGACCGAGTACGACTCCAACCGGTCCGGCGGCGTCATCGCGATCAACCTCCGCGAGGACGAGAACGGCCTGCCGGACGAGCTGGTCTCGGCCCGCATCGTCGACTCGGTGAACGACCTGATCCTCGTCTCCCGCAAGGGCCAGTCGCTGCGGTTCACGGCCACCGACGAGGCGCTGCGGCCCATGGGACGGGCGACGTCCGGCGTCACGGGCATGAAGTTCCGCGCGGACGACGAGCTGCTGGCCATGGACGTCGTCCGCGAGGAGGCGTTCCTGTTCACGGTGACCCAGGGCGGCATCGCCAAGCGCACCGCGCTGACCGTGGAGAACTACCGCGTGCAGGGCCGCGGCGGCCTCGGCATCAAGGTCGCGAACCTGCCGGAGGCGAACGGGGACCTGGTCGGCGCCCTCGTCACCGACGCGGACGACGAGGTGCTGGTCATCATGGAGCGCGGCAAGATCGTGCGCTCCGCCACCTCCGAGGTGAACGCGACCGGCCGCACGACGCAGGGCGTCATCTTCGCGAAGCCCGACAACGGCGACCGGATCATCGCCGTCGCGCGCAACATCGAGCGTCACCTCGGCGACGAGGCGGGTACCGTGGGGTCGACGGGCGAGCCGGACGTGGCATCCGCTGCCCTCGAGGACACCAGCGCCACCACAGCTCCGGAAGCCCCGGTGGCTGACGAGACCTCCGAGGAGGATGCGTGAGCGACACGCCTCCGTCGATCCCGCCGCGCAAGGCCGGGGACGCGTCCGAGAAGCCGTCGGGCGGCCGCACGGCCACCGAGACCTCGCCGCGCGGCGCCGGGTCCACGCAGGCCACGCCCACCGCGCCCCGCGGCTCGGCGTCCGCCCCGGCCAGGCCCGCGAGCGGCAAGCCCGCGACCTCGGGCAAGCCCGCCGGTGCGCCCTCCGGGCCGGCGGCGACGTCCGCCTCCCCCGCCGGCGGCACGGCCTCCGGCACCGCGACCGCCACGAAGCCGGCGGCGCGCCCCGCGCGTGACGCCGACGCCGCGGCCGCCCCGCGCCCGTCGCTGAGCGGCTCCGGTCCGCGGCGCGTCCGGCTCGCGATCTCCCGGGTGGACCCGTGGTCGGTCATGAAGCTGTCGTTCCTCATGTCCGTCGCGATCGGCATCATGATCGTCGTCGCGGCCGCGGTGGTGTGGCTGACGCTCGACGGGCTCGAGGTGTTCGCCAAGCTCAACGGCCTGATCGTCGAGATCCTCGCGGACTCCGACTTCGACCTCATGCAGTACGTCGAGTTCGACCGGGTCATCTCGGTGGCGACGCTCGTCGCGGTCGTCGACGTCTTCCTCATCACCGCGCTGTCCACCATCGGGGCGTTCCTGTACAACATCACCGCCGCGCTGGTCGGTGGCGTGCACGTCACGATGACGGACGAGTGACCCGCGGTTTGGGCGGGCAGCCCCTGCTGGGGTAGTCTCGTCCGGCACGCCAGCCGTGCCACGGGCCTATAGCTCAGACGGTTAGAGCGCTTCCCTGATAAGGAAGAGGTCAGAGGTTCAAGTCCTCTTAGGCCCACTCCCGAGCCCTGGGGGGAACCCGTGAAGAAGCTCCTTCTCCTGACGGCCGTGGCCGTCGCGGGATACGTCGCCTGGACGCGGTACGCCGCCGAGCGCGACGACCGGGACCTGTGGGCCGAGGTCACCGACCCGGTCGAGTAGGGGCTCGCCCACGCAGCACCTCCCGGCGCGGCCGCACGCCGGTCGCTCACGGGGCCATGGCGCAATTGGTAGCGCACCTGCTTTGCAAGCAGGGGGTTAGGGGTTCGAGTCCCCTTGGCTCCACCACCCGGTCGCGGTCCCGCGGGACGTCCCACGCGCGGCTCCCCCTGGCAGGTCGATGCGCCCCGTCGCCGCACGCGCGCGGGCTACGGTGGCCGCCATGACCGATCCCCACCCGACCGTCCCGGGCGCCACCTACCCCGGCCCGCCGGGCTCCGGGCGCACAGGCCGTGCGGCGCGGGACGCGTGGGACGTCCAGCTGCGGTGCCAGGCGGTCGTCGCCGCGCTCGCGGTCCTCGCCACCGTGGCAGTGGCCGTGGGGTCGCACGACGACGGCGCCGCCGGTCTCATGGCGTTCGTGTGGCTCGTGCACGCGCTGGTGACGCTCGTCGTCGGGTTCCCGGTCGGCGTCGTCGTGGGGCGGCAGGTGCCGGCGGGGACGACCGCACCGCGGGCGGCTGCCTGGTTCGCGGGCGCCGGGGCCGTGACCGGCGGCCTCCTCACCCTTGCCACCGCGCCGGCGACCGCCGTCGTCTACGCGCTGCTCGGCGGGGTCGTCGCGGGCGGTGCGCGGGCCTGGGCGCACGCCCCGATCGACCGCCGGCGCGCGGCGCGGAACGCGGCGGCGGAGCGGCCGGCCGAGCCCGTCACGCCGCCCGTCGCCCCGCAGGCGCCGGCCCCGGCGACCGACCTGCCCTGACGTCCCCTCCGCACCCGGACCCGGGCCGCCGCGCGTCCGCGCGCACCGGGGAGCCCGGTCCCGGACGCGCGACGGCCCGGCACCTGCGCGGTGCCGGGCCGTCCGGGTCGTGCTGCGGCGCGCGCCGGGAGGCTCAGGCCTCCGGCTTCTCGGCCTCCGCCGCGGCGTCGGGCTTCTTCGGCGCCGCACGGCGCTGCGTCGCCTTCTTGGTCGCCTCGCTGACCTTCTCGGTCGCGTCGGCGACGCGCTCCTCGACGTCGTCGCGGACCTCGGCGACCTTCTCGGCGGCCTTCTTGGTCGCCTCGCGGCCCCGGGCGACGGCCTCGCCGGCCGCCTCGCCGACGGCCTCGGCGGCGTCACCGGCACGGGCCCGGAGCTGGTCGGCCGCCGGGGCCTCCGGCTCCCACGGCTCGGCCCACGGGTCCGTGGTCGTCCGCGAGCGGGTCCAGGCGAACGCCGCGGCGCCCGCACCGGCCAGGGCCGCGACCAGGAAGAACCGCTTGGCGCCCGTGTGCTTCTTCTTCTGGGACTGCTTCGCCGCGGCGGCGACGGCCGCGGCCGCGGCGGCGGCACGGGCCTTGGAGGCGTCCGCGCCCTTGTCGGCGACGTGCTCGACCGCGGAACCGGCGCGCTCGGCGGCCTCGTTCACGGCCGCGACGAGCTTGGGCAGCAGCTCGTCGACGAGCTTGTCGTGCGCGGTGTCGATGACCGGGCCGGTCTTCACCGCGGCCTTCTCGACGCGCGGGGCCGCGGCCTTGACGCTCTCCTTGTACAGGTGGTCGATCCGCGGGATCAGCCACTCGATCGCGGCCTCGACGCGCGGCTGGGTCCACTCGACGGCGTGCCCGGCGGCGCCCTTCGCGGCGACCGCTGCCTCGGCTGCCTGCACCTTCGCGGTTGCGGCCAGCTTGCCGGCGCCGTCGGCGGCCTTGCTCCCGGCGTCCGCGAGGGCGGCGCCCACGTCGGCGGCCTGGTCCTTGAGGCGCTCGGAGGTCAGGTGGTCGGTGACGGTCTCGAGCTTGCTCCGTCGAGTCAGGAAGGCCATGTCCACACTCTCCCTCAGGGGTGGTCCGTTGACGTCCCACTCTGCCACCGTCGGGCTCTTCGCGCAGGTGGCAGGGCTGTGTTCGTCGCCCGTGAACACGGGACCCTCACGGGGTCGCCCCACGGCCCGGCGTGACAGGATGACGGGCATGCACGCGACCCTGCACACGAACCGTGGCGACATCCGCCTGGAGCTCTTCCCGAACCACGCCCCGCGGACCGTGGAGAACTTCCGCGGCCTCGCCACCGGTGAGAAGGAGTGGACCGACCCCGCGACCGGCGAGCCCCGCACCGGCACGCCGCTGTACGACGGCGTCGTCTTCCACCGTGTCATCGACGGCTTCATGATCCAGGGCGGCGACCCGCTCGGGCGCGGCACCGGCGGCCCGGGGTACACGTTCGACGACGAGATCCACCCCGAGCTGCGGTTCTCCGAGCCGTACCTGCTGGCCATGGCGAACGCGGGCCTGCGCCGCGACCCGGTCACCGGCCAGGTCGGCGGCACGAACGGCTCGCAGTTCTTCATCACCGTGACCGCGACGCCGCACCTCAACGGCAAGCACACGATCTTCGGCAAGGTGGCGGACGACGAGTCCCGCGCCGTCGTCGACGCGATCGCGACCACCCGCACCCGCCCGGGCGACCGGCCGGTCGAGGACGTCGTGATCCAGTCGGTGACCATCGAGCCCTGACGCCCTGATGACCCAGCCGCAGCCGGTCCCCGCTCCCGCTCCCCCGCCGGTCTGCCCGCGGCACCCCGACCGCATCGCCTACGTGCGGTGCCAGCGGTGCGGCAGGCCGACGTGCCCGGAGTGCCAGCGACCGGCTGCGGTGGGCATCCAGTGCGTCGACTGCGTGCGGGACGCGGCGCGTCAGACCCGTCCCGCACGCACCGCCTTCGGGGGAGCCGTCACCGGCCGCACCCCCGTGGTGACGTACACGCTCATCGCGCTGTGCGTCCTGTCGTACGTCCTCCAGCTGACCGTGCCGGGCTGGACGCAGCGCCTGGCGTTCGCGCCGGTGCTGGGGGAGACGGAGCCGTGGCGGTTCCTCACGGCGGCGTTCCTGCACTCCCAGAACCAGATCCTGCACATCGTGTTCAACATGGTGGCGCTGTGGTCCGTCGGGCCGTTCCTCGAGGCGATGCTCGGGCGGTGGCGGTTCCTCGCGCTGTACCTGCTGAGCGCCGTCGGCGGGTCGGTCATGTTCCTGCTGCTCGCGTCGCCGGACTCGCTGAGCTGGTTCACCTGGCTCGTGGGGGCGTCGGGGGCGGTGTTCGGCCTGTTCGGCGCGGTCCTCGTGGTGCTGCGTCGCACGGGACGCAGCGCGGGCGGCATCGTCGGCGTCCTGGTGATCAACGCGGTGCTCGGCTTCGTGCTCCCGGGCGTGGCCTGGCAGGCGCACCTCGGCGGCCTCGTGGTGGGTGCCGCGCTCGGGACGGCGTTCGCGTACGCGCCGCGCGAGCGCCGGCTGCCGGTGGCGGTCGGTGCGTGCGCGGGGGTGGCGGTGCTGCTGGCAGCGGCCGTCGTGGTGAGCTACGGGGCGGTCTGATGCCCGTCCCCAGCGTTGCTCACAGCTGTGGAACTACACCCGTGTAGTTATCCACAGGGTTGTGCACCCCTGGGGACATCGCGGTCGCGCGCCTGGGGACAACGGGTCCGCCGCTGGGGACGGCGCTGTGGTCGACGCCGCGCACGACCGGCGGGCACACCCCCGGTGAGGCTCCGGACGTCGTCGTCCGGGCCTGCGCCGGGCTGGACCGCCGCTACTTCCAGCGGGTGGCCATCCCGAGGCCACCGAGCGCGAACGCGAAGCCGATCGCCAGGTTCCACGACCGGATGCCGGGGACCGGGTAGTCGAACCCCGTGAGGTACGTGACGACGATCCAGAGCAGGCCGAGCAGCAGCAGCCCGCCCAGCACCGGCACGAACCACGGCGGGTTGACGCCGGGTCCGGCGGACTTCTCGGGCGGCGCGGTGTAGTGCGACTTCTGCCGCGTCCTCGACTTGGGCACGGGGATGCTCCTGACCTCGACCGTCGGACGTGCGCCCGATCCGCGCACGACCCGCTGTGGACGCACACCTGCGGGGCGCCGTCGTGGCCTAGCGTAGTGGCGACACCGAGGGGGAGAAGCGTGCCTGACGAGCACCCCGAGCGCCGGGCCCACGGCGCCCACGCCGCGGACGCCGCGGCGTCGCCCTCCGGTGCCCGCGACGACGAGGTCTCCGCGCGCCTGCACGCCGCGCGCGAGCGCGCCCAGCACCGCCTCACCCGGCAGCGGCGCGGGCGGGCGCTGCGGGGCACCGCGTCCGTCGCGCTGGTCATGGCGCTCGCCGGCGCCCTCTTCACGGCCAACGCCCGGCTCTCGGCCGGGACGGACACCCGCCAGCCGCAGGACCTCCAGGGGCTGCAGGCCAACGAGGACGCCCGACGGGAGCGGCTCGCCGACGAGGTCGCGGCGCTGCGCGCCCAGGTCGACGCGCTCACGCAGGAGCAGACCGACACCGTGGGCCTCGAGTGGCAGTCGGCCGGCGCGGCGTTCGACGTCGCCTCCGGCAAGGTCGCGGTCACCGGGACCGGCATCACGGTGAGCCTGGACGACGCGCCGGCGGACGGTCCGCGCCCCGCCGGCACCGGGCCGGACGACCTGGTGGTCCACCAGCAGGACCTGCAGGCCGTCATCAACGCGCTCTGGGCGGGCGGCGCCGAGGCGATGGCGCTCATGGACCAGCGCGTGATCTCGACCAGCGCGTTCCAGTGCATCGGCAACGTGCTCTCGCTCCAGGGCCGCCGGTACTCGCCGCCGTACGTCGTCACCGCGGTCGGCGACCCGGAGGAGCTGCTCGCCGCGCTCGACGCCGACCCGGCCGTGCGCGCGTACCGGACGTGGGTGGACGCCGTGGGACTCGGCTGGGCCGTGACCGAGCCGGACGGCGGCGTCCAGGTGCCCGCCTACGATGGGTCCGTCGACATGAGGTACGCCAGCGTGCCGCCGGGCACGGAGGTGCTGCCCGGGCTCGTCGCGGGCAGCAGCACCGCGACCGGCGCGCAGAGCCGGCGGGAGGACACCGGGGGATGAGCGGGACGGAGGCCACGTGGCCGCCCCTCGGCGAGCGCGGCGAACCCGACCGGCCCGGTGAGGGCGGCGCCCCGGGCACGACGCGGACGACGCCCGGGCCGGGGACGCGCCGCCGGGCGTCCCGCGGGTCGGCGGGGACCGCGGGACCGCCCCGCCGGGGCGCCGGCGTCGTGCTCGGCGCCGTGGGCGTGCTCGGCGAGCTGCTCATCACCGCCGGCGTGCTGCTGCTCGCGTTCCTCGCGTGGCAGCTGTGGTGGACCGACGTGGTCGCCGACCGGGAGCAGGCGGCCGTGGTGGCCGAGCAGGGCTGGGACGAGCCGCTCGCCGACCTCGACGACGGCCCGGCGATCGTCACGCCGCGGTACGACGACCCTCCGGTCATGGAGCAGCCGCCGTACCTCACGACGTTCGCGTCCATGCGCGTGCCGCGGTGGGACGGCGAGCCGACCCGCACCATCACGCAGGGCACCGACCGCGAGAACGTGCTGAACCCGCTCGGCGTCGGGCACTACGACGGCACCGCGATGCCGGGCGGCGTCGGCAACTTCGCGCTCGCCGCGCACCGCACCACGTACGGCAAGCCGTTCAACCGGATCGAGGAGCTGCAGGCGGGCGACCCGATCGTCGTGTGGACCGAGGAGGCCTGGTACGTCTACCGGGTCACCGACTCGCAGATCGTGCTGCCGCACGAGACGCAGGTCATCGAGCCCGTCCCGAACCAGCCGGGCGTCGCGCCGACCGAGCGGTCCATCACCCTGACGACCTGCCACCCCATGTTCTCCGCGCGCGAGCGCTACATCGTGCACGGTGTGATGGACTACTGGGCACCCCTCGACGAGGGCGTGCCCGCCGAGCTCGTGGAGGGCACCTGATGTACGGCTGGCTGTGGCGGCACCTGCCCGGACCGGCGGTGGTGCGTGTGCTGGTGCTGCTGGTCCTCGCGGCCGGCGTGCTGGCGGCGTGCTTCGTCTGGGTGTTCCCGTGGCTCGCCCCGTACATGCCGTTCAACGACACCACCGTGGGGGAGTGACCGATGAGCCGGATCCTCGTCGTCGACAACTACGACTCGTTCGTCTACACGATCGTCGGCTACCTCGACCAGCTCGGGGCCGAGACGGTGGTCGTGCGGAACGACGCCGTGCCGCCCCTCGAGGAGCGCACCGGGTTCGACGGCGTGCTCGTCTCGCCCGGGCCCGGCACGCCGTCCGAGGCCGGCGCCTCGATGCAGGTCATCCGCGACTGCGCGGCGTCGGGCACCCCCATGCTGGGCGTCTGCCTCGGCCACCAGGCGCTCGGGGAGGTCTTCGGCGGCACGGTCACGCACGCGCCCGAGCTGATGCACGGCAAGACCAGCCAGGTCGCGCACGACGGGCAGGGCGTGTTCGAGGGCCTGCCGACGCCGTTCACCGCGACCCGCTACCACTCGCTGGCCGTCGTCGACGGGACCGCGTCCGACGAGCTCGTGGTCACCGCCCGGGCGAACGGCATCATCATGGGCCTGCAGCACCGCGAGCTGCCGCTGCACGGCGTGCAGTTCCACCCGGAGTCCGTGCTGACCGAGGGCGGCCACCGGCTGCTGGCGAACTGGCTGACGCTGACCGGGGCGGACGACGCCGTCGAGCGCTCCGCGGACCTGCACCCGCTCGTCCGGCCGTAGCGCCGGCGGGGACGACGGAGGCCGGCACCCGCGCGGGTACCGGCCTCCGTCAGGGACGAGCGGCGTCTCAGGGTGCGTCGGTGCTGTCGCCGGACGGCCCCGCGTAGACGTTCAGCGTCACCGTCGACCCGATCTGCACGGTGCTCCCGGGCGACGGGGACGTCGAGACGACCTCGCCGGGCTCCGCGTTCTGGAACTGCCCGCTGGCCTCCTGCGACTGCACCTCGAGCCCGAGCCCGCGGAGCTGCGCGGTGGCGTCCTCCTCGGACTTGCCGACGACGTCGGACGGGATCTGGACCGTGGTGGGCGCCGCCGCCACGGTCAGCGTGATGACGGTCTGCTGCGGGATGATGCCGGACCGGTCCTGCGCGATGACGGTGCCCGGCTCGGCGTCGGCCGTCTCCTGCTGCTGGATGTTCGACCCGAGCTTCAGGCCGTTCAGCGCCGCGACGGCGTCCTCCTGCTTCTGGCCGCGCAGGTCGGGCAGCTCGACGTTTCCGGAGGCGATGAACAGCGCGACGGTGGAGCCCTCCGCGACCGACTGGCCCTTGGCGGGGTCGGTGCGCAGGGCGCGGTCGCCGGCCTGGTCGGGGCTGTTCTCCTCCTCCACGCTGCCGACGACGAGGCCACGCTCCTCGATCTGCTGCCGCGCCTGCTCCTGGGTGAGGCCGGCGACGTCCGGGACCTCGACGGAGCTCGGGCCGGTGGAGACGACGTACGTGACGTCGGAGCCCTCCTCGACCTCCTCGCCGCCCGCGGGGTCGCTGCTGATGACGGTGCCCGCCTCGACCTCGGTGCTCGCCTCGGCGGTCCGCACCGGGTTGAGCCCGGCGTCCTGGATCGCAGCGACCGCGTCGTCCTCGGACATGCCGGCGACGGTCGGGACCGTGACCGGCTCGACCGGCGGCGTGCGGTCCTGCATGAGCAGGTACACCAGGCCGGCGACGGCGAGCGCGGCGATCACGCTGAGCGTGATCCACAGCCAGCGCTTCGACTTCTTCTCCGGCTCCTCGTCCTCCGGGTCCGCGGGCGGCAGCACGGCCGTCCCCGGGCTCGTCGGCGCCCACGCGGGTGCGTCGCCGGGCATGAGCTGGGTCGTGGCGGCGTCGGCGCCGAGCACCTGGGTCGCGGCGCCGGCGCCGAGGGCGGCCGGGACGACCGGGGGAGCGGTCACGACGCCCCCGCGGGCGGCGGCCTCGAGGTCGGCGCGGAACTCGGCCGCGGAGGAGTAGCGGGCGTCCCGCTCCTTGGCGAGGGCCTTCGCGCAGATCCGGTCCAGCACCTCGGGCACGTCGGACGCGACGGACGACGGCGCCGGGGCGATCTCCCGCACGTGCTGGTACGCGACCGCGACGGGGGAGTCGCCGACGAACGGCGGGCGGCCGGTCAGCAGCTCGAACAGCAGGCAGCCGGCGGAGTACAGGTCGGAGCGGGCGTCGACGGTCTCGCCGCGGGCCTGCTCGGGGGACAGGTACTGCGCCGTGCCGATGACGGCCTGCGTCTGGGTCATGGTGGCCGCGGAGTCGGCGACGGCCCGGGCGATGCCGAAGTCCATCACCTTGACCGCACCCGTGGGCGTCAGCATGACGTTCGCGGGCTTGATGTCCCGGTGCACGATGCCGGCGTGGTGGGAGTACTCGAGCGCCGACAGCACGCCGGCGGTGATCTCGATGGCCTCCTCGATCGGCACGGCCTGGCCGTCGCGGAGGATGTCGCGGACGGTGTGGCCCTCGACGTACTCCATGACGATGAACGGCACGTGCGCGACGGCGCCGGTGGGCTCGGTGTAGACGTCCTCGCCGGTGTCGTACACCGCGACGATGGACGGGTGGTTGAGCCCGGCCGCGGCCTGCGCCTCCCGGCGGAACCGTGCCTGGAAGGACGGGTCGCGCGCGAGGTCGGAGCGCAGGATCTTGATCGCGACGGTGCGGCCGAGCCGCGCGTCGTGCCCGATGTGCACCTCGGCCATGCCGCCGCGGCCGATGAGCTCGCCGACCTCGTACCGTCCGGCGAGGATCCGGGATCCGTCGTCCACCACTAGGCGTCCTTCGCTGTCGTCGTTCGCGCGTCCGGTGCGGTTGCGCCGGGCACGTGCTCGGAGATCATCCCACCCTCGGCTGCCGCCCGGGCGTACCCGGGGGCGTCCTGGCGGCCGGTCGACCCGGTGTCTCCGCCCGTCAGGCTGTCGGCCAGCGCGGCGCCGAGCAGCGCCACGACCAGCACGGCCAGCACGAGCAGGGGCCACCGCACCTGCAGCCGCCGCCACGCGGGCCGCTCGGTGACGCGCACGTGCGCGCGGGTGGTGGGCTGGGCGTGCGCGCCGCCGGGCCGGGCCGCGCCGCCCACCTGGTAGGTGGGGCGGTCGACCGGCCGACCGGTGCGGGGGTCGAACGCCGGCGGCGGCGCGGGGGTCGCGGCGGCCGTCGGGTTCACGGAGCCCCGGACCCGGGTCGCGCCCTCGGCGGTCGGCCGGGAGCCGGTGGCCCGCCCGCGCCGGGTGTCGGCGGCAGCGGGTCGCGCGGCCGCGTCGCGGGCCGGACCGGAGCCGCCGGACGTCGCGGCCGCGGTCGACCGCGACCGGCCGGGCACGATCGACACGGGCGGGCTGCCGCCGGCCGGCGTGTGCGGGACGAGCGCGTCGAACATCCGCGCGAGCTCCTCGGCGCTCGCGGGACGCTGCGACGGGTCCTTCGAGAGCAGACGCATGACGAGCGCCGCGATCTGCCGGTCCACCGTCGCGGGCAGCGGCGGGACGGGCGTGTTGACGTGGGCGACCGCGATGTCGACGGCGGTCGGGCCGGTGAACGGCCGGTGCCCGACGAGCGCCTCGTAGGCCACGATGCCGAGCGCGTACATGTCCGAGGCCGCGGTCGCGGGGCCGCCGACGGCCTGCTCGGGGGACAGGTACTGCGCCGTGCCCATGACCATGCCGGTCGCCGTCATCGGCACCTGGTTGTGCGACAGCGAGACGCCGAAGTCGGTGATCTTCACCTTGCCGGTGGGCGTCAGCAGGATGTTGCCGGGCTTGACGTCGCGGTGCACGACCCCGGCCTCGTGGGCGGCGTGCAGGGCGCGGGCGGTCTGCGCCAGGATCGGCAGCAGCCGGCGCGGCGGCAGCACCGGCTCGCGCTCCAGCAGGTCGCTCATCGGCTCGCCGATGATGAGCTCCATCGCGAGGAACGCGGAGCCGTCCTGCTCCCCGTAGTCGAACAGCGCGGCGATGCCCTCGTGCGACAGGCTCCCGGCGTTGCGCGCCTCGGTGCGGAACCGCTCGAGGAACCCGGTGTCGCCCGCGAACTCCTCGCGCAGCACCTTGATGGCGACGTCGCGCTGCAGGGACTCGTCGTGCGCGGCCCACACCTCGCCCATGCCGCCGACGGCGATCTGCCGGGTCAGCCGGTAGCGGCCGCCCAGGACGACGCCGGGTGCGGGCCTCACTGCCCGATCACCGCCTGCATGACGGCGCGCGCGATCGGCGCGGCCACGCGGCCGCCGGTCGCCTCGGAGCCGGCGTCGCCGCCGTGCTCGACGATGACGGCGACCGCGACCTGCGGGTCGTCCGCGGGCGCGAAGCCGGTGAACCAGGCGTGCGGCGCCTCGCCCTCGCGGCCGGTCTGCGCCGTGCCGGTCTTGCCGGCCACCCGCACGCCGGGGATCTGCGCGGCGGTGCCGGAGCCGGAGTCCACGACGCCGACCATCATGTCGGTGAGCGCGCTCGCGGTGGCGCCGGAGACGGCGTCGGACAGCTCGGACGGCTCGGTCTCGCTGACGACGTCGAGGTCGGCCGTGCGGACGGTCTGCACCAGGTACGGCGTCATGAGGGTGCCGCCGTTCGCGATGGCCGCGGAGACCATCGCCATCTGCAGCGGCGTCGAGCGCACCGACTCCTGGCCGATCGCCGACAGCGCGGTCTGCGCCGCGTCCGGGTCCGCCGGGAACGTCGACGCCGACACCGGCATCGGCACCGTGAGGTCGTCCGAGTCGAACCCGAAGCGGTCCGCCTGCTCGCGCAGCGCGTCGTCGCCGAGGTCGGCCCCGAGCTGCGCGAACGCGGTGTTGCACGAGATCCGCAGGGCGTTCGCGAGCGTCGTCTGCTCGTTCGCGCCGCAGGACGACCCGCCGAAGTTCGGGAGCTGGGTCCGCGTCCCGGGCAGCGTCAGCTCGTCGGGTGCGGCGAGCACCGACTCGGGGGAGTAGTCGCCCGACTCCAGCGCGGCGGCGGCGGTGATGAGCTTGAACGTCGACCCGGGCGGGTAGTTCTCGCGGATCGTCGTGTTGAGCAGCGGGTCGCCCTCGGCGGCCGCGAGCTGCTGGTACGCGGCGTTCGCGGCCGTCGTGTCGTGCGTGGCCAGGGCGTTCGGGTCGAACCCGGGGGTCGAGACCATCGCGAGGATCCGGCCGGTCGACGGCTCGACCGCGACGACCGCGCCCTGCTGGCCGCCGAGCGCGTCGAACGCGGCCTGCTGCGCGGCGGGGTCCAGCGTCAGCTCGATGGACGAGCCCTGCGGCTGGCGGCCGGTCACGAGGTCCTGCACGCGGGTCCAGAACAGGGAGTCGGCCTGCCCGGTCAGCACGTCGTTCATGGCGCGCTCGAGCTGCGTGCCGCCGTTGACCACCGAGTAGAAGCCGGTCACCGTCGAGTACAGCTCGGGCTGCAGGTACGAGCGCTGGTAGCCGAACGGGTCGTCGACGGGCTTCGACTCCGCGATGGTCTGCCCGGCCACGATGATCGGCCCGCGGGGCCGGCCGTACTCCCGGTACAGCGTGCGGACGTTGCGGGGGTCGTTGTTCAGCGCCGACGCCTGGCCGAACTGCACCCAGGACGTGCCGGCGAGCAGCGCGAGGAACATCACGAGGACCACCGTGGCGAGGCGGCGCAGCGGGGCGTTCACGCGTCACCACCCCCGCTCGTGCGGCGCAGCCGCTCGGTCGGCTGGTCGTCGGTGGGGCTCGCGCCCGCCACCCGCACGGGGGCCACGGCCTCGTCGTCCAGCGGGATGCCGCCGGCGGGGGTCGACAGCAGCGGGCCGGACACCTCGGGCGCGGGGCGTCGCGCGTCGTCGGAGATGCGCAGCAGCAGCGCGGCGATCAGCCAGTTCGCGAGCAGCGACGACCCTCCGTACGCGAGGAACGGCGTGGTCAGGCCGGTCAGCGGGATGATCCGCGTGATGCCGCCGACCACCACGAAGCACTGGAACGCGATGACGAACGCGAGGCCGGCGGCGAGCAGCTTGCCGAACCCGTCGCGGACCCCGATGGCCGTGCGCAGGCCGCGCTGGCTCAGCACCAGGTACATCACGAGGATCGCCATGAGCCCGGTGAGGCCCAGCTCCTCGCCGAGCGACGCGACGATGAAGTCCGACTCGGCGAACGGCACGAGGTCCGGGCGGCCCTGCCCCCAGCCGGTGCCGAACAGCCCGCCGCTGGCCAGGCCGAACAGCCCGCGCACGAGCTGCCCGGAGCCGCCGGGGGCGCGGTCGAAGACGTCCTGGTCGAGCGCGTGCAGCCAGATGTGGAAGCGCGCCGCCACGTGCCCGAACGACGACGCGGCCAGCGCCACACCGCCGCCGAACATGAGCAGGCCGATGATGATCCAGGACAGCCGCTCGGTGGCGACGTAGAGCATCGCCACGAACAGGCCGAACAGCAGCAGCGACGTCCCGAGGTCCCGCTGGAACACCAGCAGGGCGATCGACGCGGCCCACACCACGGCGATCGGGCCCAGGTCCCGCAGCCGGGGCAGCTGCAGGCCGAGCACCCTCGGCCCGGCGAGCGCCAGGGTGTCGCGGTGGGTGACGAGGTAGCCGGCGAAGAACACGGCCAGGGCGATCTTCGCGAGCTCGGCGGGCTGCAGCGAGAACCCGAGCGCCCGGATCCAGATGCGCGCGCCGTTGATCTCGACCCCGAGCCCGGGGACCAGCGGCAGCACCAGCAGCACGAGCGCCGCCACCATCGCCGTGTACGTGTACCGGCGCAGCGTCCGGTGGTCGCGCAGCACGACGAGCAGCGCGCACGCCAGCACCACGGAGATCGCCGACCACGCGAGCTGCTTGCCGGCGAACATCTCCGTGCCGCCGCGCGCCTCCCGCGCGAGGTCGATCCGGTAGATCATCGCCAGGCCGATGCCGTTCAGCGCGATGACGACCGGCAGGATCACGGGGTCCGCGTAGGGGGCGCGCCAGCGCAGCACCACGTGCACGAGCAGCGCCAGTCCGGCCATGCCCGCCCCGTACCCGAGCACGTCGGCGGGCAGCTCGTCCGTCGCGCCCAGGCCGACCAGGGCGTACGCGGAGACCGCGATGACCAGGGCCACCGCGATCAGCCCGAGCTCCGTCCCGCGACCGGCGCGCACGCGGTGCGCCTCCACGGTCGCCATCAGGGGGCCGCCGTGCCGGTCGGGCGGGCGGACGACGTCGGGCGCGGGGTGCGCGTCGGCTCCGGGTCCGGCTGCTCGGCGGCAGCGTCCTCCGCGAGGGCGTCCACGCGGGTGCGGGCGTCCGCGAGCGAGGCGGTGTGGATGGTCTGCTCCACGCGGTCGCGCACGAAGCCGGGCAGGTCGTCGACCGCCAGCTCGGTCCGCTCCACCACGTCGGACAGCGTCAGCGGCCCGATGGACTGCGGGATGCCGCGGTAGATCGCCACGACCTCGCCGTCGACGCCGACGTAGTACTGCGTCTGCGTCCAGCGGTAGAACCCGGTGGCGCCGGCGGCGAGCAGCAGCACCGCGAGCAGGGTCACGACGGTCCCGCGGATGCGGCGCCGGCGGCGGGCGCGGCGCTCGTCCTGGTCGTCCTCGTCGTCCTCGACCGCCGGGACGCCGCCGCCGGGGGTGCTCGCCGCCGCCTGCCGGGACAGCTCCGCGGCGCGGGCGGCCGGCCCGTCCTGCGCGGACGTCGGGCGGTTGCGGGTCACCGCGGCCGAGCCGACCACCACGGCGTTCGTCCGGGGGCCCGCGCCGTCGCGGACCTGGTCGAGCTCCAGCACGTCCGCGACCACCACGGTGACGTTGTCGCCGCCGCCGGCCCGCAGCGCGAGCTGCACGAGCCGCTCGGCGCAGGTGTCGACGTCCGCGATGTCGTGCAGCGTCTGGGCGATCGTGTCCCCGCTGACGAAGCCCGACAGCCCGTCGGAGCACAGCAGCCAGCGGTCGCCCGCCCGCGCCTCCCGCACGGACAGGTCCGGCGCGATGTCGACGTCGAAGTCCCCGAGCACCCGCATGACGACCGACCGCTGCGGGTGGTGCTCGGCCTCCTCCGGCGTGATCTTGCCGGTGTTGACCAGGTGCTGGACGAACGTGTGGTCGGTCGTGACCTGCGTCAGCACCCCGTCGCGCAGCAGGTAGCCGCGCGAGTCGCCGAGGTGCACCATCGCGAGCTTGTTGCCGGCCCGCAGGATGGCCGTGACCGTCGTACCCATCCCCGCGAGCTCCGGGTTGGCCTCCGAGCGGCTGATGATCTCCTCGCGGGCCTCCTCCAGCGCGCGCTCCAGCTCGTCCAGCGCGTCGTCGGGGCCGTGGGACTCCCCGTCCAGGGGCGCCAGCGCCGCGATCGCCACCGACGAGGCCACGTCGCCGCCCGCGTGCCCGCCCATGCCGTCCGCGACGACCAGCAGGTGCGGCCCCGCGTAGGCGGAGTCCTGGTTGTTCGACCGGACCAGCCCCACGTCGGACCGGGCGGCGTAGCGCAGCGCGATGGTCACGACCCGCTACCCCTGCAGCTCGAGGACGCTCTGGCCGATGCGCAGCTGCGCGCCGGGGCGGAACGGCACGGCTCCCGAGACCCGCTGGTCGTCGAGGAACGTGCCGTTGGTGGACCCCATGTCCTCCACGAGCCACTGGTCGCCCTCGGGGAAGACGCGGGCGTGCCGGGAGGAGGAGTAGTCGTCGTCGAGCACGAGCGTGCAGGACGGGGCGCGGCCGATCAGCACCGCGGACGCACCGAGCGGCAGCGTCGTCCCGCGCAGCGGACCCTCGGTCACGACGAGCCGCGTCGGACCGGCACGCCGACCGCGGCCGCGGTCCGGGGCGGGCGGCGCCGCGGGGGCCGGGGCCGCGGGGGTGGCGCCCGGCGTGGCGGCGGCCGGGCGGCCCGGGCGTCGGCGGTTGACGATCCGCGTGCCGTACAGGTCGCGGCGCAGCACCCCGATGGCGGACAGCACGAACGCCCACAGGAGGACGAGGTAGCCCAGCCGCAGCAGGGTGACCGTCAGCTCACTCATGCGTGCCGATCGTGGAGCCGCTCACTCGTCCAGGTCCTGTCCGTCGCCGTCGCCCGTCCAGAACATGATGCGGGTCCGGCCGATCGTCAGCGTGTTCCCGTCCAGGAGTGTCGCGGCCGGGACCTGGTGGCCCTCGACGAACAGCCCGTTGGTCGACCCGAGGTCCGAGGCGACGACGCCCTGCGGCGACACCCGGATCTCGAGGTGCCGGCGGGAGACCCCCGGGTCGTCCACCACGATGTCCGCCTCGGAGCCGCGGCCGATCACCGTCACCGGCCCCGTCAGCAGGTACCGCTGGCCGTCGATGTCGATGAGCGGGTGCCGGGGGCTCGGCGCGGCGGTCGTCGCCGGGGCGGCCGCACCGCGCACCGTCGCCGACTTCACGCGGAACCGGCCCGTCTCCAGGTCCTCGTACTCGTGGAACGCCACCGTCACCGGCCCGACGAACGCGTACCGCTGACCCGTCGCGTGCTCCGTGACGTTCGCCGCCAGCTCGTCCGCCAGGGCCTCCGCGCCCCACGCCTCGACCTGGTCGTAGTCGCCCGGCGACAGCTCGATGGTGAACTCGTTCGGCACCACCGTCCGGTCGCGGCCCACCACGGCGGCCCGGTCGTCGACCTCGCGGCGCAGCGCGCTCGCCAGCTCGACGGGCTTCACCTCGCTGCGGAAGGCCTTGGCGAACGCGGTGTTCACGACGCGCTCCACCCCGTGCTCGAAACGGTCGAGGATGCCCACGCCCACCACCTCCTCACCGCACGCGTGTGCCGCCGGTCACCGGACGGCGCCCGACATTCTGCCTGAATGGTAGCCGTGGGACCGATCCCCGGACCCTGCCTGGGGACGGCGGGGCGGCGCGGACCTGGTGAAAGGGTCGTGGTGGGCGCCGGCGGGTGCCGTGTGCGGGGCTCGGGCGGGGGCGCGGGGCGGGCGGTGTCGGGCGCACCCCGGGGCGCCCTCGGGGTTGTCCGGGCGGCCCGCGAGTCGTGCTAATCTTCTGCGGCGCGCGAGTGGCGGAACGGCAGACGCGCTGGCTTCAGGTGCCAGTGTCCGAAAGGGCGTGGGGGTTCAAATCCCCCCTCGCGCACGCAGAGCTGTTCTGGTGACCCCTGGTCGGAGTGATCCGGCCGGGGGTTCTCTGCTTCTGGTTTCTGACCTGCGGTTTCGTGAGCACGCTGGTGTGCTGGAGTCGCGAGTCCGGGTGCTCGGGGCACGCGTGCGTCGTGCGGTCGGGCTCTCCGCTGGCGCCGTGCTGGGAGCTGCCGCAGTCTCTGTCGGTGCGGGTGCCGCTGCGTCGGCCGCCGTCACGTGCGCCGTCGGTGGACAGGAGGGGGATCCGTGCGTGCTCTTGCGCTCGTCCTCTGCGTCAGCGCATTCGTTGTGCTGTTCGCGATGCTCGGCGCCCGATTCTTCCCGCCGCTGATGCGCGACGGGAAGTCGATCTCCCGCAGGGCGGGGTTCTTCGCTCTCGGCTACTTCGTGATCGCGCTTCTCGGCGGCCTCGCGCTCCTCGTGACATCGGCCTGACTGACGGCACCGTCGACACGTCGAGGACGTCCGACCGCGGTCAGCCGACGACGCACTCGTCGACGCTGACGCCGGCGTCCGTCAGCTGCTGCTCCATCTCGGACACCGTGCCGGCCGCCTCGATGCCCCGGTCCTCCAGGCATCCGCGCGCCACGCGTGCCCACTCGGACGTGTCGCTCTGCGCGATCTGCCACGCCACATCCAGAGGGCCGAACTCCCGGGCGTAGCACTCCTCGTCGACACCCGAGACGACGGCGGCCTCCGGGATGGAGTAGTCGACGACCGGCCCGCTGTCGTCGTGCACGACGACCTCGTAGCCCTCCCCGCTGAGGCACGCGGCGAACCGCTGGAAGCCCGCCAGGTAGGCGTCGTGCCCGACCTCGCCCGACCCGAGCGCCGCGAGGAGCTCCGGACTCTCGACCGGCGACCCGCTCGGAGAGGGAGAGGCCGATCCGCCGTCGAGTCGAGGCTCCTGCGCGGCCGGCGTACACCCACCGACGGCCCACGCCAGCACGGCGACGGCGGCGACACTGCGCCGGACCCGGCTCTCCGCGGAGGTCCGCGAGGTGTCGTGGGTGCTCGGCTCGGCGGCTGCGGCTGCGAGTCCGTGCGTCATCACTCACCCCTGGTCCCTCCGAGGGCCACGTCGCCCACGGATGTGGCAGATCCTGCGCACGGCCTGCATTCGTCGAGGACCGACGGAGTCGCGCCGATGTCGCCGTCCGTCGGACGCTAGCAACGGCGCCCCGCTCGCCGCGCGGGCAGGTGACACGCCCCGTGGCAGCTCCATGGGGCCGGGTGAGCCGTGGGAGCGTCCGACGGGCCGGCCGCCCGCCGCGGGGTGCGGCGCTGTGCCATCGTGAGCGGGGGAGAGCGGACGGAGGAGACGACCATGACCGACACCACGTGCCACTTGTCCATCTCGCTCGACGGCTACGTCGCGGGCCCCCACCAGAGCCTCACCGACGGGCTCGGCGTGCGTGGGCAGGAGCTGCACACCTGGCACCTGGGGGACCCGCGGGCGACCGACGCCGACCGTGCCGCCGAGGCGTGGCTGATGCGTCCCCGCGGCGCCTACGTGATGGGTCGGAACATGTTCGGGCCGGTCCGGGGGGAGTGGGACGAGCCCTGGGACGGGTGGTGGGGCGAGGAGCCGCCGTACCACGCGCCGGTCTTCGTCCTCACGCACCATCCTCGCGAGTCGATCGCGATGGCGGGCGGCACGACGTTCCACTTCGTGACCGAGGGGTTCGACGCCGCGTACGCCCAGGCGCTGGCCGCCGCCGACGGCCGCGGTGTCGACATCGCCGGAGGGGCGTCGACGGTCCGCCAGGCGCTCGCGGCGGACGTGGTCGACGAGCTGGTCCTCGACGTGGTCCCCGTCCTGCTCGGGGACGGCGAGCGGCTGTTCGACGGGGTGGGGTCCTTCGGGTTCGAGCCCGTCGAGGTACTGCCCTCGCCGCTCGCGACGCACATCCGCTACCGGCGCGCCGCCCGCTGACGCGGCCGTCGCGGTCGTGCCCCGGCCGCGGGGATGGTGCGGGGGACTCCTGCCGTTCACCGCGGCCGTCGAGGCGATCCGCGCCGCGAGCGGCGTCCCGCTGCTCGTGGTCCGGGAGCTCGTCGTGTCGTCGGCGTGGTTCGGTGTGGGCGTGCTGATCGCGCGCCGGGTGCTCGCCGCCGTGCGATCGGGCCGACGGTCGCGCGACGTGTGGACACGCGGACTCCTCCGGGGGTGGTGCCGGTCAGCCGTGGTCGGGCTCCGCCTGCGCGCGCCGGGGCAGCAGCCGGGCGACGGGCAGGCAGACCGCGGTGATCACCAGCGCGATGAGCAGCGCGACGGTCACGGCGTGCACGGTGCCGCCGGACGCGTCCCCGCCGGACCCGCCCCCGAGCGCGTGCAGGTACACGGTGGTGATGAGCGCGGACCCGATGCCGTTCGCGAGCTGTTGCACGGCGGTCAGGGACCCGCTGGCGCTGCCGGCCTCCTCGGCGGAGACGTCGCCGAGCGCGATGTCGTAGATGGTGCCGAAGCAGGTGCCCAGCCCGACGCCCATGACGAACACCGGCGCGACCATGGCCCAGGTGCCGATCGACAGCCCCTGCGCCAGCACGAGCAGCAGGAACCAGCCGAGACCGACCAGCGTGATGGTCAGCCCGGCGAACACGAGCGTGCGCCCGAGCCGCGCCATGAGGCCCATGCACGCGAAGGCGGCGACCATGATGCCGACGGTCAGCGGCATGAGGGACAGCGCCGCCCGGCCCGGGCTCTGGTGCAGCCCGCCCTGGAGGAACAGCGACAGCACGTACATCAGGCCGCTGGTCGCCGCGAAGAACGCCAGGCCCATGATCAGGCCGGTGGTGAAGCCCCGGTTGGCGAACAGCGAGGGGCGCAGCAGCGGGTCGGCGGCCGTGCGCTGGCGCCGCACGAACAGCACGAACGCGATCACGCCGACCGCCAGGGCGACCAGCGACACCGGCGCCCAGTCGGTCTGGGAGCCCTCGATCAGCCCGTAGAGCAGGCCGAACATCGACAGCGCGAGGTACGCCGAGCCCTGGCCGTCGATGCTGACCGCCGCGCGCTCCGCGGAGGTGTCGCCGTCGCGGGGCAGCAGCCGCACCGCGAGCGGGACCCCGACCACGCCGAGCACGATGTTGATGAGGAAGACCGCGCGCCACCCGGTGCCGGCGACGTCGGCGTCGATGAGGAACCCGGCGAGGACGGGGCCGCCGATCGCGGCGATGCCGAGCAGCGGGCCGAACAGGCCGAACGCGGTGCGCATCATGTCGCGCGGGAAGGCGCGCGTCATGATCGCCATGCCCTGCGGGATGAGCAGCGCGCCGAACGCCCCCTGCAGGAGGCGGGCCGCGACCATGACGCCGGGGCCGGTGGCGAGGCCGGCGGCGCCGGAGGCGAGCACGAAGCCCGTCATGCCGAGGAGGAACAGCCGGCGCTGGCCGTACTTGTCCCCGAGGCGCCCGCCGATCACCAGCAGCACGCCGAGGGCCAGCGCGTAGGACGCGCCGAGCCACTTGATGAGGCCGTCGCCGCCGCCGATGTCGGCCACGATCGACGGGGCGGCGATGTTCGTCACCGTCGAGTCGATCATGTCCAGCGCGTCGGCCAGCAGGACCAGCCCGAGGACGGCCCACAGCCGCGGGCGCGACAGGGGCGTCGCCGTTCCGTCGGCACCGGCAGGGCTCCCGCCCTCGGTGGTGGCCACCTGGGTGGCCGGTGTGCTCTCCGCCATGACGTTCTCCTGTCCCGGGGCCGGCACCGCGGCGCGGAGTGCGTCGGCGCGTCGTGCGGCCGAGGTTGAGTGTAGTCACTACACGTTTGGAGTCACTACCAACAACTAGTGACTAGCATCACGTGTACGATGGGGCCATGACGGACCCCCGCACCGGCCTGCCCGCCGCCGCCGGACGCCGCGAGCGCAAGAAGGCGGAGACGCGGCAGGCGCTCGTGGCCGCCGCCCGGCGCCTGTTCGTCGAGCGGGGCTACGACGACGTGACGGTCGCGCAGATCGCCGAGGAGGCCGACACCGCCGTCACGACGCTGTTCAACCACTTCCCGGACGGCAAGGAGGCGCTCGTCTTCGACGACACCGCCGGCGAGGACGAGCGCACGTCGTCGCTCGCGGCCGCGGTACGGGGCACCGGCAGCGTCCGCGCGGCACTCGAGGCGCTCGGGCGGTTCTTCCGCGGCCGCGGGGTGTTCGAGCCCGACCCCTCGCCCGAGGAGCAGCAGGTCCTCGGGCTGATCCTCCGCACCCCGCAGCTGCGCACCTACGCGCGCCGGCAGTGGGAGGCGTGCGAGGAGGCCCTGACCGCGGCGCTCGCGGCCGAGGCCGGTGCCGCCCCCGACGACCCGGCCCTGCGGGCGCTGGCCCGCTACGTCCTGCAGATCCCTGACCTGGCCACCGACGCGACCGAGCCGCGCGCGGCCCTCGACGCGATCATCGCGCGCCTCGTGTCGGGGTGGGGCGCCGACCCGGCGTGAGGTGACGGCCCGCGCGGCCCGCCGTGGCGGGGGAGGGCCGCGCGACGGTCCGGTGCGCCGGTGGCGCGCACCGCCGGGCCGCGGGTGTCAGGCGCGCTCCGGCGCCCCTCCGGCGTCGGCCGGCGCCCGGGTCGCCGCCGCGTCGGCCTCCGCCGCGGTCAGCGCCGCGATGAGCGAGCGGGCGTCGTGCGGCGCGGTGTGCCGGCGACCGTTGACGAACAGCGTCGGCACGGCCGTGATGTCCATCGCCTCCGCGTCGAGCATGTCGTCGCGCACGCGCGCGGCGACCTCCGGGGAGGTGAGGTCGCGCTCGAACCGCTGGACGTCCAGCCCCAGGTCGGCGGCGCGGCGCAGGATGTCCGCCGGGCGCTGGTGCTCCTGGTCGGTGAACAGCGCCCGCTCGAACTCGAAGAACTTGCCCTGCAGCGCGGCCGCCTCCGAGGCCTCGGCCGCCGCGACGGCGTTGGGGTGGTAGCTGAGCAGCGGGGCGTGGCGCCAGACGTACCGCAGCCGTCCGCCGAGCTCGGCGACGACCTCCTGGATGGTGCCCGCCGTCTTGAGGCAGAACCCGCACTGGAAGTCGCCGTACTCGACCAGGGTCATCGGCGCGTCGACGGGCCCGTAGATGTGGTCGCGCTCCGGGTCGACCGGACGCTGCAGGACGTTGCGGGTGTCCTCGCCCGTCCCGCCGCGCTCCGCGGCCCGGAAGATCACGGCGGCCAGGCCCGCGGCCAGGGCCGACGCGAGCAGGACGCCGACGCGAGCCTCGTTGGCGACGGCGGGGTCGTCGATGGCGAGGTCGACGATGAACAGCGAGAGCGTGAACCCGATGCCGCAGAGCGCCGCCCCGCCGGCGAGCCGCCCCGAGGTCAGCCCCGGGCCCAGCTCGCCCAGGTGCAGGCGACGCATCGCGGCGGTCGAGCCCCAGACGCCCAGCGGCTTGCCCAGCACGAGCGCGATCACCACGCCCCAGGTCACGGGCGAGCGGACCGCGCCGGCCAGGACGTCCCCGTTCACGACGACGCCCGCGTTCGCCAGCGCGAACAGCGGCAGGATCACGAACGAGACGTACGGCGTGTACGCCGACTGCAGCCGCTCGTTGACGGAGATCGACTCGCGGAGGCTGTTCGCGGCGGCGCGCGCGTACTGCGTGCTGGGGGACTGGCGGAACGTGCGGGCGAGCTCGAGCGCGTGGTCGACGTCCCGGCGGCTCGGGCGGTACACCGGCACGAGCAGCGCGACGGCGACGCCCGCGAGCGTCGGGTGCACGCCGGAGGCGAGGAACGCGAACCAGACGACGATCGCGAGCGTGGCGTAGATCGGCCCCCGCCCGCTCGGCACGTACCGCGTGAACCAGATGCCCACCAGCCCCACCGCCGCGACCAGCAGCGGCATCGGGCGGAAGTCCTCCGTGTAGACGAGCGCGATGATCGTCAGCGCCGCGATGTCGTCCACCACGGCGAGGGCCAGCAGGAACACCCGCAGCCGGGCGGCCGACCGCGGCCCCAGCAGCGCGAGCCCGCCGACCAGGAACGCCGTGTCCGTGGAGATCACGACCCCCCACGCGTGCTCGAAGCCCGTGCCGCGGGTGACCAGGACGAAGAGCAGAGCCGGCAGGGCCAGCCCGCACAGCGCCGCGACCACCGGCACGACGGCCCGCGACCAGCTCGTCAGCTCCCCGATCGCGAACTCCCGCCGCACCTCCAGCCCGACGGTGAAGAAGAACAGCGCCATCAGCGCGTCGTTCACCAGCGCGTGCAGCGTGAAGTCCAGGTTGAGGTCCGCGACCCCCACGGTGAGGTGGGTGTCCCAGAACGCCTCGTACGTCGCGTGCGACGCGTTCGCCCAGACGATCGCCAGCGCCGTGCCGAGCAGCAGCACCACCGCTCCGAGCCGGCCGGACCCCACGGACCGCACCCACGCGGCGATCGACGGCGGGGCCGGCGTGCTCGGCGGCGCCTCCGGGTCCGGCGAGCGGTCGATCACGAGCGGCAGCGACATGGGGACCCCCGTCTCCCGTGCGCCCGCGGGGTCCTGCGGCGGACCGGGCGGGGCGCTGGACATGTGCCTCGGAGCATGGTCGCCCGGGGCCCCCTCGGGCAAGACCCCCGCCGCGGTGCCCGGGCCCGGCCGGCCCGGGGTGAAGTGCGGTGTGAAGTCCCCGGCCCCGCCCGCCGACCGGGACCTTCGTCCCACAGGCTTCCGCGGGAGCGGGGGGCTCAGCGTGCTCTCCGCCCGGTCACAGGCTGCCGCAGCGCCGTGGCCGCCTCGAAGCAGCCTGGAGGAGAAGTGCAGCACGGAACCCTGCCCGGTCACCGGGCGACGGCGCGACGACGGCCCGGTCCGGGCCGCCGCGCCGCCCTGGCCGGCCTGACGTCGCTGGCGGTGCTCGCGGGTGGCGTCGCGCCGGTCGCGCTCGCACCGGCCGCCCTGGCCGACCCCGCCCCGGAGGCCACCACCAGCGTGTTCGGCGTCGGCACCGTGTCGGGCGTCGTCCCGGACGGCGTCTGCTCGGTGGACGTCACCGTCGTCGGCGGTGCGGGCGGTCGGTCGGCCGCGGGCGCGAACGGCGTCGGGGCCAACGGTGGCGCCGCGCGGATCGCGGCGACGTTCGCCGTGGTGCCCGGCACGGCGTTCTCCGGGGGAGTCGGCGGCGGCGGCGCCCAGAACTCGGGCAACGCGGGCGGCGCCGGCGGCGCGAACGGCGGCGGCGCGGGCGGTGCGGTCGGCGGCCAGCACGGCGGTGCCGGGGGCGGCGGCTTCAGCGAGCTGCTGCTCGGCGGCGAGCTCGCGGTGCTGGCCGGCGGTGGCGGCGGCTCCGGTGGCGGCCACTCGCAGTCGACGGACGGCTTCGGCGGTGACGCCGGCCTGCCCGCGGGGCCGGGCGACGTCGGGGCCGGGTCCGCCGGGACGGACGGCTACGAGGGCCTGGCGGCGGGCGGCGACCGCATCGGCGTCGGCGGCGGCGCCGGGGGCGGCGCGACCCCCGGGGCGGGCGGCGTGCACAGCACCGACCCGACGCTCGACGGCCTGCCGGGTGCGGGTCGCACCGGTGGCGCCGGGGCGTTCGACCCGAACTACGACGCCGGCGGCGGTGGCGGTGGCGGCCTCGCCGGCGGTGGCGGCGGCGCCTCGACGACGATCCAGAACTCGGACGCCGACGGCACGGGCGCGCAGGTCGACACCGTCGCCGGTGGTGGCGGCGGTGGCGGGTCGAGCTTCGTCGCCGCGACCGCGACCGACGTCTCCGCGACGGCCGTGGGCCGGGCGACGGGGACGGGCGCGGGCGCGAACGGCTCGATCACGCTCGACTGGGTCGCGTGCGACTACGACCTCGCGGTCACGAAGACCGTCGCGGTCGAGGGCGGCGACCCCGTCACCTCCGCGTCCGCGCAGGCCGGCGACGACCTCACGTGGACCGTCACGGTGACGAACCAGGGACCCGCGGCGATGACCCGCGGTGACGTCGTCACCCTGCGGGACGTCCTGCCGGGGACCGGGGCGGCGACCCTGGCGTCCGTGTCCACCAGCGGCGGCACGAACGGCTCGCTCGAGCGCGGGCCCGTCACGTGCGACGCGGCGGCCGGCGACCCGGTCCCGGCGGCCCTGGAGTGCTCCCGGCCGTTCGCCCTGCTCGGCGAGCCCGCCGACGGTGCCCGCGGCCTCGACGTCGGGGAGACCCTGACCGTCGTCTACACGCAGACCGCCGCCGGCGACCCGGGCGAGGTCCTCACCAACGTCGCCTCCGTCGAGGACCGCGGCGACGAGTCCGACAACTCCGCCACGTCGACGGTCGCCCTGGTCGCGCCGCCGACGGCCGCCGACGACTCCGACACCGGCAACACCATCGGCGACCGCGTCGTCGTGGACGTGCTCGGCAACGACTCCGGCGTGACGTCCGACCTCGACCCGACGAGCGTCGTCCTGCGCGGCCCGTCGGGCTCGTGGGTCACGTCGCTCGAGGTGCCGGGCGAGGGCGTCTGGACCGTCGACCCGGCCACCGGCGCGGTGGCGTTCGAGCCCGAGGACGGGTTCCTCGTCGACCCGACACCGGTGGTCTACCGCGTCGCCGACGAGGACGGCCTCACGGCCACCGCGACCGTCGTGGTCGGGTACGTGCCCGCCGCGGCGGACGACGCCGACCTCGGGAACGCCATCGGCGACGTCGTCACGGTGGACGTGCTCGACAACGACACCGGCGACCTGGACCCCGCGAGCGTGCGGCTCGTCGGCCCGTCCGGTGACCGCGTCCAGCGCCTCGAGGTGCCGGGCGAGGGCGTCTGGACCGTCGACGCCGCGACCGGTGCGGTGACGTTCGCCCCCGAGGACGGGTTCCTCGTGGACCCGGCCCCCGTCACGTACGAGGTCACGGACACCACCGGCGACACCGTCGCGGCGACGGTCACCGTCGGCTACGTGCCGGACGCGGCGGACGACCTCTCCCGCGGCAACACGCTGGGCGAGCCGGTCCGCGTCGACGTGCTCGGCAACGACGCGGGCGACCTCGACCCGGCGTCCGTCCGGCTGGTCGGCGCGGACGGCGACCCGGTGACGGAGCTCGTCGTCCCCGGCCAGGGCACGTGGACGGTCGACGGCACCACCGGCGCCGTCACGTTCACGCCGGAGCGCGGGTTCCTCGGCGACCCCACGCCGGTGCGGTACCGGGTGACCGACCCGACGGGCGACACCGTCACCGCGGGCGTCACCGTCACCTACCGTCCGGCCGCCGCGGACGACACCCGCACGGGCAACGAGCTCGGCAAGCCCGTGACGGTCGACGTGGTCGGCAACGACACCGGCGACCTCGACCCGGCCAGCGTGCGGGTCGTCGGGCCGGACGGCAGCCGCGTGACCCGCCTGGACGTCCCCGGTGAGGGGCGCTGGACGGTCGACCGCACCACGGGCCGCATCACGTTCACGGCGGAGCCCGGGTTCGACGGCAACCCGACGCCGATCACGTACGAGGTCGCGACCGTGGCCGGCGACGTGGCGACCGCCCGGGTGGCCGTGACGTTCCTGCCGCAGGCCGCGGACGACGCGGACGAGGACAACCCGGCGGGCACCGCCGTGACGGTCGACGTGCTCGGCAACGACCGCGGCAGCCTCGACCCGACGACGGTGCGCCTGCTCGACCCGGCCGACGGCTCCCGCGTGACGCGGCTCGTCGTGCCCGGCGAGGGCACCTGGACGGTCGACCCCGAGACCGGGGCCGTCACGTTCACGCCGGAGGCCGGCTTCACCGGCGACCCGACGGCCGTGGGCTACGAGGTCACGGACGTCGAGGGGAACGTCACGCAGGCGCAGGTGCGCATCACCTACGTCGCCGCGGCCGCCGGTGACCCGGCGCCGCCGGCGTCGCAGCCGCTGGCCGTCACCGGCACGGAGGCCGCCGTCGGTGCGGGGGTGGCGCTGCTGCTCCTCGCCGGTGGTGCCGCGCTGGTCGGCTGGCGCCGGCGGGCGGAGCACACCACCCGCTGATCCTCGTCCGGGTGCGCTCCCCCGCACCCGGCCGGGCACGAGGTCCCGGCGCGCTGTGAGGGCGCGCCGGGGCCTCGTCGCGCCGGGAGCGCCGTCGGCTCAGGACGGCGGGGCCGTTCGGATCCGTTCGCACGGGCGCGCCGGGCGTGTCCGGCGGTTCGGATCCATTCGCCCGGGTGGGGGTGGGGGGCGTGCGCGGCCCGGACTGCGTACGGGTGCGTCAGCCTGTCGGGGCGTCCTGGGTGCCGACGGCGTCCTGGGCGGCCAGCAGGCCGAGGCGGCGGGCCGCGTCGAGGGCCTCCGGGCGGGAGGTGACGCCGAGCTTGCGGTAGAGCGACCGGAGCTGGGACTTCACGGTGTTCGGGCTGACCACCAGCGCCTCGGCGATCTCGGTGGCCGATCCGGTGCGGGTGAGCGCGTGCAGGACGACGGCCTCGCGCGCGGTGAGGGCCGGCGCGGGGCTGGGCGGTGCCACGGTCGTGTCGGCGGCGTCGCGCAGCACGTCGACGAGGCCCTGCTGGTCGTGGCGCTCGGCCAGGTGCCGGAGCGTGCCGCGGTCGTGGGCGGACAGCAGGGCGAACGGCAGCCGGACGTGGTGCACGGCGACGAGGGCGGCGGCGCGTGCCAGGTCGGTGCCGGCCTCGTCCGCCCGCCCCGACGCGGCCAGGGCGAGCGCGGCGAGCAGCGAGGCGTCGAGGTCGACCCGCACGCCGCCCGGGCCGGCGGTCTCCTTCGCCGACAGGGCCTGCAGCGCCTCCTCCGGGCGTCCCGCGTGCAGCCGGGCGCGGGCGAGCGCCACCAGCCGCGCCGGGTCGGACGGGGTGCGCGGCAGGGCCTCCAGCGCGGCGAGCGGCCGCCCCGCCGCGACGAGCAGGGCGGCGCGGGTCGCCTCGAGCCCCGCGGCGCTCGCGCGGTGGGCGGGTTGCCGGCTGCCGTGGGTGCGCACGGCGGCGTCGAAGCGCGCCAGGGCCGTCTCGGGGCCGTCGCGCAGCAGGTCCGCCATGGACTGGACCTGGGCGATGAGCGGCCAGTGCTCGATGGTCGCGAGGTGCGGCGCCAGCACGTCGAGGTGCTGCTGGGCGCGCGCCGCGTCGGACTCCTCCAGGGCGGCGACGGCCTCCGCGACCTGGTAGAGCGCGCCGGAGTAGCCGTCGACCAGCCCCGGGGGCCACGTTCCGGACCGCACGCGCCGGGTCAGCGGCTCGACGCGGTCCATCGCGCCGTCCACCGCCAGCGTGCCGGCCAGCAGCGCCAGGCTGGGCAGCTGGGCCGCGGGGCGCACGGCCGCCGCGAGCCCGCGCTCGAACGCCTCGACGGCGGCCTGCCACCGGCCGTCGTACAGCAGCGTGGTGCCGGCCTGCGAGTAGAGCACGGGCAGCACGTCGGCCAGCTGCTCGCGGTGCTCGGGCACGAGCTCGTCCGCCCGCCGCACCACGTCGGCGGCGGCGCGCGCGGCCGCCGACCCGCGGCCCGTGAGCCGCAGCGCCACCATCTCGATGAGCCGGAGCAGCAGCCGGTCGTGCGGCGCGACGTGGGAGGACCGGACCCGCGAGGCCGTGGCGGCGTACCCGAGCACCGCGACGGCGCGCAGCCGCGTGTCCGGGTCGGCGTTGTACCCCAGGCCGAGCAGGAACAGCAGCACGGGGTGACGGCGCAGCCGGCGCAGCGGGACGCCGTGCAGGGCCGAGCGGATGCTGCCCGTGCGCTCCAGCAGCAGCTCGCGCCACGCCCGCCGCGCGATGCCGGTGGCGAGGTCCAGGTCGTCCGCGTCGACGGCCGCCCGCAGCGCCTCGACCCCGTGGCCGTGCTCGTCGCTCCACGCGGCGACGGTGCGCCGCAGCCGGCGGAACCGCTCGGGCTCGTCGCGGCGCATCCCCGCCCGGACCCCGCTGCGCACGACGGGCGTGTACGCGAACCGGGAGACGTCGGCCCAGGTGCCGAGCCCGAGCGCCTCGACCTCCTCGAGCGCGCGCAGCGCGTCCTCGGCGGTGACGTCCGCGAGCGTGGCCGCCAGGCCGGGGGAGAGCAGGTCGGCGGTCGCGGTCGCGGTGACGAACGCCGCCGTCGCCGGGTCGAGGCCCTGCACCACCCGGTCGGCCACGCCCTCGAGGGCGGGCACGGCGCCGGCCGGGGCGGCCCCGGTCAGCGCCAGCAGCCGCGTCGCGAGCGGGGAGCCGTCGGTGGCGCGCAGGGCGGTCCGGGCGGGCACCGGCTCGACGCCCAGCAGCGCCGCGGTCTCGGCGAGGTCGAGCGCGAGGTCCCGGGGGCCGAGCACCTGGACGTCCACCCGGGCCCGCGCCTGCGGCGACTCCAGCGGGCCGGCGGACCGCACGGTCGCGATCACTCGTGTGGTCGGCACCGCGGCCACCAGGTGCACGAGCGCGGCGGCGCCCCGCTCGTCCAGGGCGTCCGCGCCGTCGACCACCAGCACGAACGGGCCGAGCAGCCGGAACCCGCGGACGAGGTGCCCCGTGAGGTCGCCACCGGGCAGCGTCGCCCTGCCCCCGGCGAACGGGTGGCCGTCGGGCACGCCCGCGTCGGCCACCGCCTGCACGACGGCCGCCCACAGCGCCCGCGAGCCGGACTGCCGGGCGCCGGCGTCCACCCAGACGCCGCGGGCCGAGGCGCCGCGGGTGCGCGCCCACTCGGTGACCAGCGTCGTCTTGCCGCCGCCCCCGGGCGCCCGCAGCACCGTGAGCGGGACGGGCGCGTCGAGCCGCTCCACGAGCCGTGGCCGCGGCACCAGCCAGGACGGGAGCCCGGGCGCGCCGTGCACGCCGGCCGGCTCCGGGGAGCGAGCGGTCACCGGTGGTCCTCCGCCCGGTCGGGGTCGGAGCCGTGTCGCGTCATCGCTCTCCTGGTGGGGGACCGCGCGGTGCCGCACGGACCCTGAGACCGTAACCAGGTCGGGGCCGGACCGGTAGGGGGTGCGGCGCGCGGGCCCGCTCAGGCGGCGGCCACGGCCACCCCGGTCAGCTCCTGCGACACGCGCCACACGCGGGCGGCCTCGTCCTCGCTGCGCAGCCGGGAGTACACCGCCTGCTCGGCCGGCGCCCCGCTGAGGTGCAGGAGGCCGCCCGGCCCGTACAGCCGGCCGCCCCGGGCGTCGGGGGACGTGGCCGCGTACACCGCGGGCAGCGCCGCGGACTCCGGGGTCCCGACCAGGCCGCGCGCGGACAGCCAGCGGATCATGCGGACGTCGCGCGTGTCGCCCGCGCGCCCCAGCTCGGGCCGGGCGGCCAGCAGGCTGGTCGGGGCGACGCCCGGGTGGGAGAGGTTGCTCGTGATCCCCCAGCCCTCCGCCCGGCTGCGGCGGTCGAGCTCCAGCGCGAACAGCCCGAACGCGATCTTCGACTGCGAGTACGCGCGCATGGGGTGGTACCCGCGCTCCCAGTTGAGGTCCTCCCAGTGGATCGCGTTGCGGTCCGCGGCGATGCTGACCTGCGACGTCACGCGCGCGTGCCCGTCCCGCAGCAGGGGCAGGAGGTGGCCGACCAGCGCGACGTGGCCGAGGTGGTTGGTGCCGAGCTGCAGCTCGAACCCGTCGGCGGTGGTGCGGCGCTCCGGCGGGCTCATGACACCGGCGTTGTTGACGAGCAGGTGGACCCCACGGCCCTCCTCCCGCAGGCCGGCGCCGAACGCGGCCACCGACGCGAGCGACGACAGGTCGAGCTCGCGCAGCACGAGCGCGGCGGACGGGACCTGCTCGCGGATCGCGGCGGCGGCACGCTCGCCCTTGGCCGCGTCGCGGACGGGGAGCACGACCTCGGCGCCCGCGGCGGCGAGGCGGGTGGCGATCCGCAGGCCGATGCCGTCGCTGCCGCCGGTGACGACGGCGCGCCGCCCGGTCAGGTCGGGGACGGCGAGCGCGGGGGCGGTGCGGGTGGCGGTGGTGCGGGGCATCGGGACTCCTCGGGGCTGGTGGTCCTCCGAGCCTGCGGGCGGCCGCGCCTGCGGACCAGGGCCCGCCGAGCCGCTGACCGGCAGTCAGTGGATGCGCGGGCGCCGGCGCGGTAGGAACGTCGCATGCCCATCGACCGGCCCGCGCTCGCGGAGCTCCTGCGCCGGCGCCGCGAGGCGCTCCAGCCCGAGGACGTCGGCCTGCCCCGCGGCGAGCGCCGGCGCACGCGCGGCCTGCGCCGGGAGGAGGTCGCGGTGCTGTGCCACATGTCGCCCGACTACTACGCGCGCCTCGAGCGGGGGAACGGCCCGGCCCCCTCGGAGCAGATGCTCGCGTCCATCGCGCAGGGCCTGCACCTCACGGTCGCGGAGCGTGACCACCTGTTCCGCCTGGCCGGGCAGCACCCGCCCGCCGGCGGCGCCTCCGGCGACCACGTGAGCCCCGGCATGCTGCGGATCCTCGACCGGCTGGGCGACACGCCCGCGGAGGTGGTGACCGAGCTCGGGGAGACGCTGCGGCAGACCCCGCTCGCCGTGGCGCTGACGGGGGACGCCACGCGCCGCACGGGCCCGGCGCGCAGCCTCGGCTACCGCTGGTTCACCGACCCGGAGTGCCGGCGGCTGTACGCGCCGGAGGACCACGACTCCATGTCCCGGCTGTACGCGTCGGGCCTCCGGGAGGTGGTGGGTCGCCGCGGGCCCCGGTCGCGGGCGGCCGAGCTCGCCTCGCTGCTGCTCGAGCGGAGCGCCGAGTTCCGGGAGGTGTGGGACCGCCACGAGGTGGGCCTGCGGCCCCAGGAGGTCAAGCACTTCGTCCACCCCCAGGTCGGCGCGCTGGACCTCACGTGCCAGACGCTCGTCGACCCGGCCGGCTCCCACGCGCTGCTGGTGTACACGGCGGCGCCCGGGTCGGAGAGCCACGACAAGCTGCGGCTGCTGGCCGTGCTCGGCGCGCAGGCGGCGTCCCCGGCGGGGTACTAGTACCAACGTCCGATGGTGGTGCCGACCGGCGGCGCGGGACACAGGACGGGTCAGATCCGCACCCCCGTCAGGAGCTCGTCATGAAGCGCACGCTGGTCTTCACCACCGCCGCGGCCGTCGCGATCGCCCCGGCGATCATCGGGCTCGCCGCCAACCCCAGCCTGAGCCGCGAGGTGCCGGTGACGGTGCCGACGCAGGCGCCCGTCCTCGACGACCACGGCGGCCGCACCGACCGCGACGACCGCACGGAGCCGGGAGACGACCGGGACGCCGAGCCGTCCGCCTCGCCCACCGCGCCCTCGGCCTCGCCCTCCGCGGTGCCGGACGACCACGGCGGTCGCGTCGACCGGGACGACCGCACCGAGCCCGGGGACGACCACGGCGGTCGCGTCGACCGGGACGACCGCACCGAGCCCGGGGACGACCACGGCGGTCGCGTCGACCGCGACGACCGCACCGAGCCCGGCGACGACCGCCGGGAGAACGGCGCCGCCCCGGCGGCCCCCGCCGCACCCGCCGCGCCCGCGGCCCCCGCGGCCCCCGCGGCCCCCGCCGTGCCCGACGACTCGGGCCACCACGCCGCGTCGACGGCCGACGACTCCGGCCACCACGGCGGCGGGACCGACGACGCCCGCGTCGACGACTCCGGTCACGGCTCGGACGACCGCGGGGGTGACGACGACGGCGGCCACGGCTCGGACGACCGGGGCGCCGACGACCACGGCTCCGGCGGCCACGGCTCCGACGACTGACCCGGCCGTGCGCTCCCGTGCCGCCGCGGCTTCACCCGCCCCGGCACCCTCCCCGCCGTCCGGGCCCGACCGTAGGGTGGCGCCTGTGCCCACCGCGCCGGGTCCGGACGACGGCCGCGTCGTCCTCAGCAGGGGCCGCACCGCGGCGGCGGCCCAGCGCCCGCTGACCCCGTGGCGCGTGTTCACGCAGGTCGGCGCGGCGGCGGTGCTGGTGCTCGCGCTGGTCGCGGTGCTGGGGCTCGCCGCGAGCCGCCGGATCGCGGAGCAGGAGTCGGTCAACGACGCCGCACGCAGCACGGACCTGCTCGCGGACGCGGTCGTGCAGCCGGCCCTCGAGGACGGGCTCACGGCGGGCGACCCGGAGGCGCTCGCGTCGCTCGACGCGGTGGTCCGGGAGCGCGTGCTCGGCACGGCCGTCGTGCGCGTGAAGCTCTGGGACGCCGACGGCCGCATCGTGTACTCGGACGAGCCCCGGCTGGTCGGGCAGCGGTTCCCGCTGGGCGACGAGGAGCAGGCGGTGCTGCGCGACCCGGCGACCCAGGCGGAGATCAGCGACCTCGACGAGCCGGAGAACCGGTACGAGCGCGACGAGGACCAGCTGCTGGAGGTCTACCGCCCGGTGTGGACGCCCGACGGCACGGTGCTGCTGTTCGAGACGTACAGCCGGTACGACGTGGTGACGGAGCGGGCCGGCGCGGTGTGGCGCGGGTTCGCGGGCATCACGCTGACGAGCCTGCTGCTGCTGGTCGCGCTGCTGCTGCCGGTGCTGTGGGCGCTGCTGGACCGGTTGCGGCGCGGGCAGGGTCAGCGCGAGGAGCTGCTGCGGCAGGCGGTCGACGCCTCGGACGCGGAGCGGCGGCGGATCGCGGCGACCCTGCACGACGGCGTGGTGCAGGAGCTCGCGGCGTCGTCGTTCGCGCTCGCGGGTGCCGCCGACCGGGCGGACGCGGCCGGTGCGCACGTCGTGGCCCAGGACGTGCGGGCGGCGAGCGCGACCGTGCGCACGAGCATCCGCGGCCTGCGGTCGCTGCTGGTGGAGATCTACCCGCCCTCGCTGCGCAGCGCGGGGCTCGGCGCGGCGCTCGCGGACCTGGCCGGCGGCCTCGCGTCGCGCGGCGTGCGCGTGGTGGTGGACGCGCCGGAGGCGGCGGTCGCGGGGCTCGGGGACGGGACGCGCGAGCTGCTGTACCGGGTGGCGCAGGAGACGGTCCGGAACGCGGTCGCGCACTCCGGCTCGGCCGAGGTGCGGGTGCGGGTCGCGCGCGACGGGGACCGCGTCGTGCTGGAGGTCGAGGACGACGGCGCCGGGTTCGACGTCGCGGCGGCGCTCGCGGACCCGGCGCCGGGGCACTTCGGGCTGCGCGTGCTGGGGGACCTGGCCGCGGCGGCGGGCGCCGACCTGGAGGTCACGTCGCGCGCGGGCGCCGGCACGCGGTGGCGCCTGGTGGCGGACGCCGACGCCCCGGCGGGCGCGCCGGCGGTCCCGGGGGCGTCGTCGTGACGGCGCCGGTCCGGGTGGTGCTGGCCGACGACCACCACCTGGTGCGCACCGGCCTGGCGGGCCTGGTCGACGCGGCCCCGGACCTGGAGGTGGTGGGTCAGGCGGCGGACGGCGCGGCGGCGGTGGAGCTCGTGGCGGAGCTGGCCCCCGACGTGGTGCTCATGGACCTGTCGATGCCCGGCACGGACGGCGTGGCCGCGACGCGGGAGGCGCTCGCCCGGCGCCCGGGCACGCGGGTGGTGGTGCTGACCTCGTTCTCCGACCAGGAGCGGGTGGCCGCGGCGCTCGAGGCGGGCGCCGTCGGCTACCTGCTCAAGGACTGCGAGCCGGCCGAGCTGCTGGCCGCGGTGCGCGCCGCCGCCCGGGGGTACGCGCCGCTGGACCCGCGCGTGGCGGGTGCGCTGCTGCCGTCGGCGACCCCGCGGCCGGCGGACCGCCTGAGCGCCCGCGAGCGGGACGTGCTCCGGCTCCTGGCGCGCGGGCTGGCGAACAAGCAGATCGCCCGGGAGCTCGGCATCGCGGAGCGGACGGTCAAGGTGCACGTCGGGCACGTGTTCCGCGCGCTGGAGGTGCAGGACCGCACGAGCGCCGCGCTGTGGGCGCGCGAGCACCTGCCGCCGGACTGACGGCTCAGCCGGTGCGCGTCCCCCACAGGTCGAGCACGTGCCGCCGCGCGGCGGCGGCGGCCTCGGCGACCGCGCCGGTGACCACGACGTCGGCCCCGAGCGGGGAGATCGCGAGCACGGGCGCGGGCAGGTGCCGCCCGGTGGGGAGCGCCGCGCGCGCGGCCTCGACGACCTGCTGCACCCCGCCGGACACGGCCCCCGACACCACGATGCGCTCCGGGTCGAACATGCTGGCCAGCACGTTGACGACCCGCGCGAGCATCCCCCCGACCCGCTGCACCACGCGCAGGGCGTCGGGGTCCCCCGCGGCGGCGAGCTCGAGCACCCGCTGGCCGTCGAGCTCCCCGGGCGCGAGGGCGGCGAGCGCCCCGCGGGGGTCGGCCTCCCCGCGGGCGACCGCCTCCGCCGCCCACTCCGCCGCGCGGGCGCCGAGGCCCGACGCCGCGCCCACGCCCTCGACGAGGTCGAACGCCACCATCTCCCCGACGCCGCCGTGCGCGCCGTGCAGCACCCGGCCGTCGACCACGACGCCGGCGCCGAGCCGGCCGCCCGCGAGCAGCGCGACGTAGTTGCGGCTGCCGGACGCGGCGCCCACGGCGCCCTCCGCCACGGCGGCGAGCGAGGCGTCGTTCTCGATCCGCACGAGCGGCGCCCACGCGGCGAACGCGTCCTGCAGCCCGGGGTTCATGCGGTCCCAGAACCCGTCGGGGTGCCGGGGCGACTCGCCGCGGGTGTTGACGGGCGCGGGGACCCCGGCGCACAGCGCGAGCACGTCGGCGCGCGACCGGCCGGCGGCGTCGAGGGCGTCGTCGACGGTCCCGAGCACCGCGGTCCGGCGGGTCGCCGCGTCGTCCTCGGGGTCCAGCACGGCGCGCGCCGTCCCGAGCGGCCGGGAACGCAGGTCGGTCACGGTGGCCGTCACGTGCACCTGGCCGCTGTCGACGCCGACGAGCACCGCGCCGTCGGCCCGCAGCTCGAAGCGCCGGGCGGGCCGGCCCTTGCGGTAGGTCCCGGCCTGGCGGGCGTTGGGCAGCTCGCGCAGCAGGCCCAGGGCGGTGAGGGCGTCGAGCGCCTCGATGGTGGTGGAGCGGGTCAGCCCGGTCGCGGCGAGCGCGTCGCTCGCGGTGAGCTCGCCAGCGTCCCACGCGTAGCCGAGCACGGCGTCCAGGCTGGCCGGCCGCGCGGCTGCGCGGGGCGGGGCCGGCGGGCCGGCGTGCGTCGTCGTCACGGGTCTTGACCGTCCTTCCTGAGGGGTGCCACACTGCCGGAACCGATTTGATTCGGCAAGTAGATCTACTCGGTGCACGATGACGTGCTCCGACCGGTGTCCGCGACGAGGGGGACGAGGGTGTCCGAGATCTCACGACGAGCACGACGCGCACCGCGACGGCGACGCGTGCTGGCGGCGACGCTGGTGGCCGTGGCCGGCGGGACGCTGGCCCTGGCGGGCTGCGCCGGCGACGGCCGCGAGGAGGTGCGGTTCGCGTTCAGCAAGCGCGAGGCGATCGGCTTCATGACCGAGCTGGTCGACGAGTACAACGCCTCCCAGGACGACGTCCGGATCGAGCTCGACACCTCCGGGGTCGACGTGGTGTCCGCGAGCTTCGTCCGGGGCAACCCGCCCGACATCGCCCTGTCGAACTACAACATGGAGACGTCCCGGTTCGTGCAGCGCGGGGCGCTCAGCGACCTGTCGGACACCGAGGCGGCCGGGCGCATCCGCGAGGACCTGCAGCCGCTCATGGACCAGTACGGCTCCTACCCGGGCCGGGTCAGCGCGCTGCCGTACTCGGTCATGGCGGCGTCGGTCATCTACAACAAGCAGCTCTTCGCGGAGCACGGCGTCGAGGTCCCGCAGACCTGGAGCGAGCTGCTCGAGGCCTGCGCGACGTTCCAGGACGCCGGGGTCACGCCGATCTACGGGACGTTCAAGGACGACTGGACCGTCGCGCAGGGCTGGTTCGACTACGCGGTGGGCGGGCAGCTCGACGTCATCGGGTTCTTCGAGGACCTCGCGGCGCAGGGCACCGACGTCGGCCCCGGCTCGCCGGCGTCGTTCTCGCAGGACTTCGCCCCGCCGCTGGAGCAGGTCGCCGAGCTGCTGCCCTACACCAACCCGGACGCGGCGAGCCGCGCCTACGGCGACGGGAACCTCGCGTTCGCCACCGGCCAGGCGGCGATGTACCTGCAGGGGCCGTGGGCGTTCAGCGAGATCGCGAAGACGGACCCGGACCTCGACCTCGGCACGTTCCCGCTGCCGATGACCGACGACCCGGACGACCTGAAGGTGCGGGTCAACATGGACCTCGCGGCCTGGATCCCCGTCGAGGCGGAGCACCCGGAGGCCGCGCGCGACTTCCTGGAGTACCTGTTCCAGCCGGAGGTCGTCGAGGCGTACAACGCGTCCCAGCTCGGCTTCGCGCCGACCACCGACGCCGCGCCGGTCGAGGACCCGCGGGTCGCCGGCATGGCCGAGTACTACGAGACGGGCCGGGTGTACCAGGGGCCGTCCGTGCTCATCCCCAAGACCATCCCGGTCAACAGCTACGCCCAGGCGATGATCCTCGGCCAGGACACCGCCGCCACGCTGCGCACGCTCGACGCGGACTGGGCGCGCCTCGCGTTCCGCCAGCCCGCGCCGGCCGCCGAGACGAAGGAGTCCTCGCGATGAGCGCCACCGCCACCACCCGGCCGCACCGCCGCCGCGTCGAGCCGATCTACTACCTGTTCCTGCTGCCGACGGTCGTGCTGTTCACGCTCGCGATCACGGTGCCGGGCCTCGTCGGCATCTTCTTCAGCTTCACCGACTCGATCGGCATCGGGGACTGGAGCTTCGTCGGCCTCACCAACTACATCGCCATGTTCAGCGACCCGGCCGTCGTGCAGAGCTACCTGTTCACGTTCGGGTTCTCGGTCGCGACGGTCGTCGTGGTGAACCTGGTGGCGTTCCTGCTGGCGGTGGGCCTCACGTCGCGCATCCGCCTCAGGACCGCGCTGCGGACCGTGTTCGTGGTCCCGATGGTGATCTCCGGGATCATCATCGCCTACGTCTTCAACTTCCTGTTCTCCAACTCCCTGCCCGCGGCCGGCTCGGCGCTCGGCATCCCGTGGCTGGAGACGAGCCTGCTGGCGAACCCCGACCTCGCCTGGGTCGCCATCGTCGCGGTGACGGCCTGGCAGGCGGTCCCGGGCACGATGCTCATCTACATCGCGGGCCTGCTGTCCGTGCCGTCGGACGTCTACGAGGCGGCGGACCTGGACGGCGCGTCCAAGGTCCAGCAGCTGCTGCGCATCACGGTGCCGCTCGTGGCCGGGTACGTGGTCATCAACGTCATCCTCGGCTTCAAGGGCTTCCTCAACGCCTACGACATCATCGTCGGCCTCACCAACGGCGGGCCGGGCACGGCCACCCGCAGCGTCGCGATGACGATCATCGCCGGCTTCAACGGCGGCGACTACGCCTACCAGATGGCCAACGCCACGATCTTCTTCGTCGTCGCGGTGCTCATCTCCCTCCTGCAGCTCTCGCTGATGCGGAACAACCGGAAGGCCTCGTGATGGCGACGCAGACCCTGGCGGCCGGAGGCCGCACGCCCACCGCCGGCACCACCCCCGGCGGGCGGCCCGCCCGCGGCGACCGCGCCGAGCGCGTGAGCTGGTCCGGGACCGTCGTGCTCGTGCTGTGCGCCGTGACCGTGCTGCTGCCGCTGTACGTGACCGTGGCGATGGCGTTCAAGACGCAGGGCCAGGCGGTCGACGGCCAGGCGTTCTCGCTGCCGTCGCCGTTCAGCACCGACGGGTTCGTCCAGGCGTGGGAGCTCACCGACTTCCCGGTCGGCGCCGGCATCTCGCTGTTCGTCACCGCCGGCACCGTCGCCGCGACGATCCTGCTCGCCGCGTTCGCGTCCTACGCCATCGTCCGGAACTGGGACCGCCGGCTCTTCCGGTACTGCTTCTACTACCTGCTCGCCGCGATGTTCATCCCGTTCCCGGTGGTCGCGCTGCCGCAGATCCAGCTCACCGGGCGCGTGGGCCTCGACAACCCGTTCGGCGTCGTGCTGCTGGCCACGATGTTCCAGCTCAGCTTCAGCGTCCTGCTGTTCACGGCGTTCCTGCGCTCGATCCCCGACGAGCTCGAGGAGAGCGCCCGCCTGGACGGCGCGACCACGTGGCAGACGTTCTGGCGGCTGGTCTTCCCGCTGCTGGCGCCGATGAGCGCGACCGTCGGCATCTTCGCGTTCCTGTACGCCTGGAACGACTTCATGATGCCGTCGCTGATCATCGCCGACCCCGACCTGCAGACCCTGCCCGTGCGGCAGAACCTGTTCCAGACGCAGTTCAGCAACAACTACCACGTGGCCTTCGCGTCCTACCTCATGGCCATGGCGCCCGCGATCCTCGCGTACCTGTTCACGCAGCGCTGGGTGATGGCGGGCGTCACGCAGGGCGCCGTCAAGGGCTGACCCCCGACCCCGAGACCCGATCCCACCCCCAGGAGGAGCCGCCAGCATGACCGCACCGCACCCCACCGCCACCGAGCCCGACCTCGTGCCCGACGACCACGCCGTGGTGCCGCCGTGGTGGCGCCAGGCGGTCGTCTACCAGGTCTACCCGCGCAGCTTCGCGGACGCCGACGGGGACGGCCTGGGCGACATCGCCGGCATCGTCTCCCGCGCGGACTACCTCGCGGAGCTCGGCGTCGACGCGGTGTGGCTCAGCCCGTTCTACCCGTCCGCGCTCGCCGACGGCGGCTACGACGTGGCGGACTACCGCGACGTCGACCCGCGGCTCGGCACCCTGGAGGACGTCGACGCGCTCATCACCGCCCTGCACACCCGGGGGATCAAGGTGGTCGTGGACATCGTCCCGAACCACACCTCCGACCAGCACCCGTGGTTCCAGGAGGCGCTCGCGGCCGGGCGCGGGTCGGCGGCGCGGGAGCGGTACATCTTCCGCGAGGGCACCGGGCCGGACGGCTCGCTGCCGCCCACGGACTGGGAGTCGACGTTCGGCGGGCCGGCGTGGACGCGGGTCGCGGACGGCCAGTGGTACCTGCACAACTTCGCCGCCGAGCAGCCCGACCTCAACTGGGACCACCGGGAGGTGCGGGACGACTTCCTCACCACGCTGCGGTTCTGGTCGGACCGCGGGGTCGACGGGTTCCGGATCGACGTCGCGCACATGCTCACCAAGGACCTGAGCGAGCCCCTGCCGTCGGCGGCCGAGCTGAAGGCGCTGCCCCGGGACGGGAACCACCCGCTGCACGACCGGGACGACGTGCACGAGGTCTACGCCGAGTGGCGCACCGTGCTCAACTCCTACGACCCGCCGCGCGCGGCCGTCGCCGAGGCGTGGGTCGACTCCGCCCGCGTGCCGCTCTACGCGCGCCCCGAGAGCCTGGGGCAGTCGTTCAACTTCGACCTGCTGCTCGCCGAGCCGGACGCCGCGGAGTTCCGCCGGGTCGTCACCGAGAACCTGGAGCTCGCGTCCCGCTCCGGCTCGTCCAGCACCTGGGTGCTGTCGAACCACGACGTCGTGCGGCACGCCACCCGGTACGGCCTGCCGCGCGGGGACGGCAGCCGCGACCCGCGCGAGCGCGGTGCGGACTGGCTGCTGCGCGGCGGGCCGGAGGAGGAGCTCGACCGGGAGCTCGGGCTGCGGCTCGCCCGCGCCGCGACGCTGTTCCTGCTCGGCCTGCCCGGGTCGACGTACCTGTACCAGGGGGAGGAGCTCGGCCTGCACGAGGTCGCGGACATCCCCGCGGACCAGCGGCAGGACCCGACGTTCTTCCGGACCGCCGGCGAGCAGGTGGGCCGGGACGGCTGCCGCGTGCCCCTGCCGTGGACGGCGGAGGGCGGGTCGTTCGGCTTCGGCGCGGCCGGCGCGCACCTGCCGCAGCCGGCCTGGTTCGCCCGGCACGCCGCGGACGCGCAGGACGGCGACCCGGCGTCCACGCTCACGCTGTACCGGCGGGCGCTCGCGCTGCGCCGCACGCTGCAGACCGCCGAGCGCCTGGAGTGGGTCGCGACGGGCCGCGAGGACGTCGTGCACTACGTGCGGCCGAACGGCTGGCACGTCGTGACGAACACCGGCACCGAGCCCTACCGGCCGGCCGGCGACCTCGAGCGGCTGCTCGGGAGCGCGCCCGGCGACGGCCCGGACGTGCCGGGGCGGTCGACGGTGTGGTTCCGGGGGGCGGGGGGCTGACCGCGGTGGCCTGACCGCGGTGGCCTGACCGCGGTGGGCTGATCCCGCGGGGCGACCCGCGTCGGCGCAGGACGGCCGGCGCGGGTCGTCGCACGTCCGCTGTCGAACCGATTCGCGTCATCGAGACCAGTTCGTGACCGTGTGCGCCTTGTCATCACGCGGTGTGTCGACGCTATGATCGAACCGGTTCGCTGCCGAGTACGCTCAGCACGGACCACGACGACGCAGGATCCAGGAGGCGATGTGGCCACAATCGGTGACGTGGCGCGGCTCGCGGGCGTGTCCCGCAGCACCGCGTCGTACGCGCTGTCGGGCAAGCGCTCCATCTCGCCCGAGGTCCGTGACCGTGTCGCCGCCGCCGTGCGGGAGCTCGACTACACCCCGAACGCGGGCGCCCGCGCGCTGGCGACCTCCCAGACCATGGTCATCGCGCTGCTCGCGCAGTTCCTCCAGGACGAGTTCGCCCCGGCGATGCTGCAGTACATCCTGGGCGTCTCCGACACCGCCCGGGAGCACGGCTACGACATCCTCCTGGTCAGCGACGAGGACGGCACCGGGGCCCTGCGCCGCATCACGGACTCGCGCATGGTCGACGGCGTGGTCCTGCTCAACGTCGCCGAGCACGACGACCGGCTGCCGATCCTGCGCAGCGCGCCGCAACCCGGTGCGCTCGTCGGGCTCCCGGCCGACTGCACCGGCGTGGACGTCTTCGACCTCGACTTCGAGGAGACCGGGCGCGTCATGGTGGACCACCTCCACCGGCTCGGTCACCGGGAGATCGCCCTCGTGTCGCAGCCCGAGCACGTCGTGCAGCGCGGCGGCGCGTACGTGTGGCGGCTGCAGAACGCCGCCGCCGAGCGGGCCCGCCGGCTCGGCATCACGCTGCACACCTGCTTCGGCGCCTCCCGGCAGCCGGAGATCGGGGAGCAGCTGCACGCCCTGCTCGACGCGCACCCCGGCGTCACCGGGCTCGTGCTGAACAACGAGGCCGCCGCCGCGGCGCTGCCCACGGTGGTCTCCGCCCGGCGGCTCGAGGTCCCGCGCGACCTGTCCGTGGTCGGCCGGTACTCCGACGAGTTCGCCCGGACGTTCTCCCTGCCGTACTCGGCGGTCGACAGCGCCCCCGACCGGCTCGGCCGGATGGCCGTCCGCTCGCTCGTCGAGCGCATCGAGCGACCCGAGCACGCAGGGCCGCACGTCGTGCGGTTCATCTCCCCGGAGATCGTCTCCCGCGGCAGCACCGCACCACCCCGCACCCCCGGCTGACCCCGCCCCGCACCCGACCTCCCGCACCCCACCCCCGCACACCCCACCCGACCGAGCCGGCCCCGCCGGTGCTCGGGCGATCCCGCACGCCCTCACGGACCACCCCCGGCGGTCCTGCCGCGCCCTGCGCGCACCGTTCACCGATTCAAGGAGGAATGCAGTGAAGCGAATCCCCGTGCCCGTCCGCGTCCTCGGACTCGTCGGCGCCGCGTCGCTGGCCCTGACGGCCTGCTCGTCCGGCTCCGGCGGCGGCTCCGACGACGCGAGCGCCGGCGGCGACCAGACCTACACCTGGTGGGACCCGTACCCCCAGCACCAGGCCGGCTCCGACTGGGACCAGCGCGTCCAGGCCTGCGGCGAGGACGCCGGCGTCACCATCGCCCGCACCCCGTACGACACCACGGCGCTGACCAACCAGGCCCTGCTGTCCGCCCAGGAGGGGACGTCCCCGGACATCATCCTCATCGACAACCCCGCCGTCTCGACCCTCGCGGACACCGGCATGCTCACGACGATGGACGAGCTCGGGTTCGACACCTCGGACTTCGACGAGAACCTGCTGGCCGCGGGCGTGCTGGACGGCGAGACCTACGGCATCCCGATCGGCGCCAACACCCTGGCGCTCTACTACAACAAGGAGATCCTCGACGCGGCGGGCGTCGACCCGGCGTCCGTCACCGACTGGGCGACGCTCGACGACGCGCTCGCGAAGGTCGCGGCGGCCGGCTACACCGGCATCACGTTCGCCGGGATCAACACCGAGGAGGGCTCGTTCCAGTTCCTGCCGTGGTTCTGGGGCGCCGGCGCCGACCTGCGCGAGCTCGACTCGCCGCAGGCCGTCGAGGCGTTGCAGCTGTGGACGGACTGGCTGGACAAGGGCTACGCCCAGCAGTCGGTCATCACGAACTCGCAGAACACCACCTGGGAGCAGTTCCTCACCGGCACGTTCGCGTTCGGGGAGAACGGCACCTGGCAGGTGAACAGCGCCGCGGAGGCCGACTTCGAGACCGGCTACATCCAGCTCCCGGCCCGTGACGGCGGCGGTGCCCCCGCCCCGACGGGTGGCGAGTTCATCGTCGCCCCGGTGCAGGAGGACACCTCCCGGTACGACGTGACCAGCCAGATCATCGCCTGCATGACCACCACGGACGGCCTGGTGGAGACGGCGAACACCTTCGCGTACTACATCCCGTCCACGGAGGCCGGGCAGGAGGCGCTGCTCGGCGAGCACCCCGAGCTCGAGACCTGGGTCGACGCGGTGCGGGACGCCAAGGGCCGGACCAGCGACGACCTCGGCACGGACTACCCGCTGATCTCCGAGCAGCTGTGGACCGCCGTGCAGGAGGCGCTGTCCGGGTCCGCGACGCCGGAGCAGGCCCTGTCCGACGCGCAGGCCGCGGCCGAGTCCGCGACCTCCTGACCACGGGCCGGGGCCCCGACCGGGGCCCCGGCTCCCCAGCCGACGAAGACGAGGGATGACGATGACCACGATCTCGACCCCGGTCGGGAACGCGGGCGCCGCGCGCAGGGCCCCCGGGACCCCGGGCGGCGACGACCCGCGGCGCACGGGCCGGCGCCGGCTGCGCTCGACGCAGTGGGCCGCGCTGGCGTTCGCGGCGCCGCTGCTGGCCTACCTGGTGGTGTTCTACGCGTTCCCGCTGTACCGCAACATCGAGCTGAGCCTGCACGACTACAACGTGCGCGCGTTCGTGCAGGGCGACGCGGAGTTCGTGGGCCTCGACATCTTCCGGGACGTCGTCGGCTCCTCGACCTTCCCGGTCGCGCTGCGCAACACCGCGATCTTCGTGGTCGTCTCCCTGCTGTTCCAGTACGCCATCGGCCTGGCGCTCGCGGTGTTCTTCCGGACGTCGTTCCGGCTGTCGGCGGTGCTGCGCGGGCTGTTCCTCGTGCCGTGGCTGCTGCCGCTCATCGTGTCGGCCTCCACCTGGTCGTGGATGCTCAACGGCGACAACGGCATCGTGAACTCCGTCCTCGGGGCGTTCGGCATCGGCCAGATCAACTGGCTCACGGACCCGTCCCTGGCCATCTGGTCGGTGACGATCGCGAACATCTGGCTCGGCATCCCGTTCAACCTCGTCATCCTGTACTCCGGGCTGCAGAACATCCCGGGCGACGTCTACGAGGCCGCCTCGCTGGACGGCGCGAACGCCTGGCAGCAGTTCTGGCGCGTGACGTTCCCGCTGCTGCGGCCGGTGTCCGCGATCACGCTGCTGCTCGGCTTCATCTACACGCTCAAGGTCGTCGACGTGATCTGGGTGATGACGTCCGGCGGCCCCGCGAACGCGTCCACGACCCTCGCGGTCTGGTCCTACCGGGAGGCGTTCGGCACCGGCCAGCCCGCGTTCTCCCCGGCCGCGGCCGTCGGCAACGTCCTCATCCTCGTCGCCCTCGCCATCGGCCTGGTGTACGTGCAGCTGCAGCGCCGGCAGGAGAACTCGTGATGACCCGCACCTCCCGCACCTGGTGGAAGACCGCCCTCGGGGTCGTCTTCACCGCCCTCATGCTGTTCCCGGTCTACTGGATGCTCAACGTGTCCCTGACCCGGACGCAGGACCTGCGGCTCGACCCGCCGCACGTCTTCCCCGTGAACCCCACGCTCGAGGGGTTCGAGGCGGTGCTGCGCCAGCAGCTCCCGAACCTCGGGACCAGCCTGCTGCTGGGTCTGGGCTGCGTCGCCCTCACCCTGGTGATCGCCGCTCCCGCCGGGTACGCGATGGCGCTGCTGCGGCTGCGCGGGCAGCGGGGCCTGAACTTCGTGCTGCTGGTCGCCCAGATGATCCCGGCGGTCGTGATGGCGATGGGGTTCTACGCGATCTACGTGCGCCTCGGCGTGCTCAACACGCTGCCCGGCCTGATCGTCGCCGACTCGACCGTCGCCGTGCCGTTCGCGGTGCTGCTGTTCACGGCCTTCATGTCGGGCATCCCGCGCGAGCTCGTCCAGGCGGCGCGCATCGACGGCGCGGGCGTGTGGCGGGTGTTCCGGTCGATCGTGCTGCCGATGAGCCGGAACTCGGTGCTGACGGTGTCGCTGTTCGCGTTCCTGTGGGCGTGGTCGGACTTCATCTTCGCGTCCACGCTGAACCGCAACGGCGACCTCATCCCCATCACGCTCGGCATCTACCACTACATCGGCAACAACACGACGCAGTGGAACGCGATCATGGCGACCGCCGTCGTCGCGTCGATCCCCGCGTCGGTGCTGCTGGTGGTGGCGCAGCGCTACGTGGCCGCCGGCGTCACCGCCGGGGCGGTGAAGGACTGACATGACGGACCACCTGCTCACGCACGCCGGTCCCGGCGCCGCCCCCGTGCGCCCCCGGCGTGCCGGCGCCCACCGCTCCCGGGGCGCCGGACTGGCGGACGTCACCCTGGACGGCGGGTTCTGGGGCCGTCTCCAGCAGGTCAACGGCTCGGCGACGCTCGCGCACTGCGAGGGCTGGATGGAGCGCCTCGGCTGGCTCGCGAACTTCGACCACGTCGCGCAGGGCCGCACCGCCGGGCCCGACGGCCGGCACGCCGGCTGGCCGTTCGCCGACTCCGAGGTCTACAAGCTGCTGGAGGCGCTCGCCTGGGAGCACGGCCGCACCGGCGACCCGGCGCACGAGCGGGCGCTCGTGGCGCTCACCGAGCGGGTGGCCCGCGCGCAGGACGACGACGGCTACCTCAACACCGCCTTCGGGCACGCCGGCCAGGCGCCCCGGTACAGCGACCTGGAGGAGGGCCACGAGCTGTACTGCACGGGCCACCTGCTCCAGGCGGCCGTCGCCCGGCTGCGCACGTCCGGCCCGGACCTGCTGGTGGACGTCGCCCGGCGGGCCGCCGACGAGGTGTGCCGCACGTTCGGTCCCGGCGGGCGGGAGGCCGTCTGCGGCCACCCCGAGGTCGAGCTCGGCCTGGTGGAGCTGGGCCGCGCGCTCGACGAGCCCCGGTACCTGGAGCAGGCGGCGCTGTTCGTGGAGCGCCGTGGTCGCGGGCTGCTCGGCCCGGTCCGGCTGCTCGGGCCCGCGTACTTCCAGGACGACGTGCCGGTGCGCGAGTCCGACGTCTGGCGCGGGCACGCCGTGCGGCAGCTCTACCTGGCGGCGGCGGCGGTCGACGTCGCGGCGGAGACGGCGGACGACGACCTGCTGGCCGCCGTGAGCCGCCAGTGGGAGCGGTCGGTCGCCCGGCGCACCTACCTCACGGGCGGCATGGGGTCGCGGCACCAGGACGAGGGCTTCGGGGACGACTGGGAGCTGCCGCCGGACCGCGCGTACTGCGAGACCTGCGCGGGCGTCGCGTCGTCGATGGTGGCGTGGCGGCTGTACCTCGCCACCGGCGAGGTGCGGTACGTCGACCTGATGGAGCGCACGTTCTACAACGTCGTCGCGACGTCGCCGCGCGCCGACGGGCGGGCGTTCTTCTACGCGAACCCGCTGCACCAGCGCGTGGCCGGCACCGACGTGCGCGAGGACGCCGAGAACCCGCGGGCCGAGGGCGGCGTGCGCGCGCCCTGGTTCGACGTGTCGTGCTGCCCCACCAACGTCGCCCGCACGCTCGCGTCGTGGCACACCTACGCCGCGTCCGTGGACGCGGAGGGGCGCGGGGTCGCGCTGCTGCAGTACGCCCCGGGCCGCTACGACCTGCGCCTGCCCGACGGGGACACCGTCCGCCTGGAGGTCCGCACCGGCTACCCCGTCGACGGCACCGTGCGGGTCCGGGCGGTGGACGCGCCCGCCGGGCCCGTCACGCTGCGGCTGCGCGTGCCCGCCTGGGCGACCGGGGCGGAGCTCCGGGTCGCCGGGCGGTCCCGGCCGGTGGAGCCGGGCTGGGCGGAGGTGCCGCTCGGCACCGCGGAGATCGAGCTGCGGCTGCCCGTCGCGCCGCGCTGGACCTGGCCCGACCCGCGCATCGACGCCGTCCGCGGCTGCGTGGCGGTGGAGCGCGGCCCGGTGGTGCTGTGCCTGGAGGACACGGACCTGCCCGCCGGCGTCGCGCTCGCCGACGTGCGCGTGGACGCGACCGCCCCGCCGGTCGACGAGGAGGACGGTGCGCGCGTGCGGGTGCTGCCAGCGCCGGCCGACCCCGCCCCGTTCCCGTACGGCGCGACGGCCCCGGCGCCCGGCGCCGCGGGCGGACCCGTCGAGGTGCGCCTCGCGCCGTACCACCGGTGGGCGGAGCGCGGTCCCGCGACGATGCGCGTCTTCCTGCCCGCCGCCACCCCCTGACGTCCGCCGTCCCGCCACCCGAGAGAGGAGGCCACCACCACCGCCGGACCGGCTCGCCGGTGCGGTGGACCCCGTCGGCCCCGGCCCCGCGAGGGCGCCCGGGCCGAGCCGAGCACGAGATCGAACCGGTTCATCCCGGCCCCGCTCACGGACGAGCGCGCGGCCGGGAGCTACGACGCACCACCACCCGACCGGGCACCGTCGCCCGGCACGGACGTCGTCGCACCGACGCTCCCCGGGTTCCGCCCGGCCCCGCACCGCTGCTCCGGCGCGGGCGCCGTCACGAGACAGGAGATCGATCGTGTCCCACACGACCACACGCCGCGCCCGGGGCGCCCGGCGGAGGCAGTCCTCCGTCGCCGCGCTCGCGGCCGCGGCCCTCGCCGCCACCGGCGTGCTGACCACGGCGGCCGTCGCCGGCGCCGCGCCCGGGCCGGAGGCGACGCTCGTCGTCGAGGCCGACCAGCCGTTCCGGCCCGTGTCGCACGTCGCGACCGGCTCGCTCTACGGGATCGCCGACGCGGGAGTCCCGTCGGACGACCTCATCGCGCCGATCAAGCCGAACACGTTCATGCAGATGCCGCCCCGCGGCACCCAGCAGCCCACGGGCGACACGCTCGACGTCTGGGAGACGGCCGCCCGGCACGGCGCCGGCGTCGTCGTCCGGCTGTGCGACTACTACCCCGGCTGGCCGTACCGGTTCACCTGGGAGGACACGGGCGACCGCCTCGGCTGGGAGAACGCCGTCCGGCAGATCGTCGCCGACGTCGAGGCGTCCGGGGCGACCAACATCGTCGCCTACGCCCCGTGGAACGAGTCCGACCAGACGTGGCTCGAGCAGAACGGGTCCTTCGAGGAGCTGTGGCAGTTCACCTACGAGCTGCTGCGGGAGATCGCCCCCGACGTGCCGATCCAGGGCCCGAGCTTCTCGGACAACATCGCCGACATGCGGCAGTTCCTCGAGTTCGCCGTCGAGACCGACACCGTCCCGGACGTCCTGGAGTGGCACGAGCTCATCCGCCCCTCGAAGATCAAGGGCGACATCGAGACCGTCGAGGGCATCCTCGCCGACCTGGGCATCAGCCCGCGGCCCATCGACATCGCCGAGTACGGCAGCCCCCAGGAGGTCGGCCTGCCCGGCGTCATGGCGAACTACATCGCCAAGCTCGAGCGGCACGGCGTGGACCGGGCCGAGCTCGCGTTCTGGAACCAGTCCGGCACGCTCGGCGACCTGCTCACCCACCGCGGGGGCGACCCGAACGGCGCCTACTGGCTGTACACCTGGTACGCGGCGATGAGCGGCGACATGGTCACCACCACGCCGCCGTCCAACGAGAGCCCGCTCGACGGCGCCGCCGCGGTGACGGCCGGGAAGGACGAGGTGCACGTCATCGCCGGTGGCGGCACCGGCCCGACGTCGGTCGTCGTCAACGGCCTCGACGCGCTCGACCTGGGCGAGGACGTGGACGTGACGCTGGAGGTGTCGCCGTCCTACGGCCGCACCGTCGCGACGCCGGCGCCGATCACGGTCTCGCGCACCACCTACGAGGTCGGTGACGACGGGTCGATCACGGTGCCCGTCGTCATGAACCCGGCCTACGGCTACCGCGTGGTGGTGCAGGCCGCCGGGGAGGCCGAGAGCCTCGCGGGCCGCTACACGATCACGAACGGCAACAGCGGGCTGGCGCTCGACGTGGCGGACGAGGCGACGCCCGCCGGCACCCCGGCCGTGCAGGCCGCCGCGGACGGCGACCCGACCCAGACCTGGGAGCTGGTCGACGCGGGCCGCGGCCTGTACCGCGTCGTCAACACGGCGAGCGGGCTCGCCCTCGGGGTCGCGGACGCGGCCCGCAGCAACGGTGCGGCCGCGGTCGCCCGCGAGGACACCGGGGCCGAGGACCAGCTCTGGCAGGCGGTCCCGGACGGCCACGGCCGGGTGCGGCTGGCCAACGCGGGCACCGGGCTGACGCTCGCCGTCACGGACACCAGCACCGAGCCCGGCGCCGCGGTCGTGCAGTGGACCGACGGGTCGCCCACCTCCGGGTGCCGCGCGGACGGCCCGCGCCAGCCGGGGCGGATCGGGACGGCGATCGACTTCTGCCGCAGCGACTCGTACGTGCAGCTGCCGGACGGCGTCGTGAGCGGCCTGGACGGCGACTGGTCGGTCTCGACGTGGGTGAAGCCGGCCGCCGTCACCACCTGGACCCGGGTGTTCGACTTCGGCCGGGGCCAGTCCGCGAACATGTTCCTCACCGTCAACGCCGGCAGCGGGCCCCGGTTCGCCATCACCGCCGGCGGCGCGGGCGGCGAGCAGCGCCTCAGCTACAACGGCCAGCACCTGCCGCTCGGGCAGTGGTCGCTGGTCACGGTCGTGGTCGAGGGCACCACCGGCACGATGTACCTCGACGGCCGGCCGGTCGCGACGGGCACCATCACGACGTCCCCGGCGGACCTCGGCCTGACGAACCGGAACTACCTGGGCAAGTCGCAGTACAGCAGCGACCCGCCCCTCGACGGCGCGATCGACGACTTCGCCGTCTACGGGCGCGCCCTGAGCGCTGCGGAGGTCGCGGAGCTGGCGTCGGGGCAGCCCGCCGCGGGTGACGTCGTGAGCTACGCGTTCGACGAGACCACGGACCTCGCGCGGGTCGTGGACTCGTCGGGCAACGGCCGCACCGGCCGGGTGACCGCCGGCACGACGTCGTCGGGCACCACCACGGCGACCGACGAGCAGACGCCGGACCGGTTCTGGACGCTGACCCCGGCGCAGGCCCCCGACACCACGGCGCCGCAGGTCACCGTCAAGGAGGGCGAGCAGCTCACGCGCGGCGCCGACGGCCGCTACGCGAAGGTCTCGTTCAAGCTCCACGACGAGGGCAAGGTCGACCGGCTCACCCTCAACGGCGTCGAGAAGGACCTCACGGACGACGTGTGGTCCGACCTCAACGGCGTGGTGCCCGGGGTGTTCGGGGCGGTGGAGGGCCGCAACACGCTGGTGGTGCGGGACGTCGCCGGCAACACGACCACCGTCACGTTCGTCCTCGACACCACGGGCCCGCAGGTCACCGTCAAGGACGGGGAGAGCTTCACGGTCGGCGCCGACGGGACCTACTCGCGGGTCTCGTACAAGCTCCACGACCCCGCGAAGGTCGACCGGCTCACGCTCAACGGCGTGGTCAAGGACCTCACGGACAACGCGTGGTCCGACCTGAACCACGTGGTCCCGGGGGCGTTCGGCGCCGTCGAGGGCGAGAACACGCTGGTCGTGCTCGACTCGCTCGGCAACGCGACGACGGTGGTCTTCACGCTCACGCGCTGACGGCACCGGCACCGCCCGACACGGTGGGCGCGGGGACGACCCCGCGCCCACCGTGGTCGGTGCCGGGCCGCGCCGGGCCGCCTCGGCGTTGCCCCGACCGGGGTCGGAGGCGTAGGTTCCGCCACGGTGCGCGAGCCGCGTCGTCCCCGACGCCCCGCGCCACGGTCTGCTCGAGCGCGAAGGGATGGTGCCGCATGGACGACGTCCCGAGTTCGGCGCCGCGCGGATCCCTCGTGACCGGCAGCGCCCTCGCACCCGTCCGGTGACCCCGGAGGGTCGGGCCCGGCCGGGTCGCGACGTCCGCGCGGCCTGCGTCGACCGACCCCCGCCGGCCCGAGCCGGCCCTCCCTGACGTCGCCGTGCCCGCGGTGGGCGACGTCGCCGAACCCGAGGTGCCCCATGGAGAACGCCACCCTCATCAGCCCGGACCAGGTGTCCGCCGTCGTGCAGCGGCTGCTGGACGACAAGAACCTCGCGGACCTGACGGCCGTCGCCACCGCCGTCGGGACGCTGACCGGCCCGCAGGCCGTCGCCGTGCTGGAACGGCTGGACGCCACCGACCGTGCGCTGGTCTTCCGGCTGCTGCCCAAGACCACCGCCCTGGACGTCTTCGAGGGGCTGGACGCCACGCTCCAGGGCGACCTCGTGGGGGCGCTCCAGGACGAGGACGTCGCCGCGGTGTTCGAGCAGCTCGACCCGGACGACCGGGTGGCGCTGCTCGACGAGCTGCCCGCGACCGTCGCGACCCGCCTGCTGCACGGGCTGCCGCCGCGGGAGCGCGCCCTCACGGCGGCCGTGCTCGGCTACCCGGCGGAGTCGATCGGCCGGCGGATGAGCCCGGAGTACGTCGTCACGCACCCGTGGGTCACCGTCGACCAGACGATGGACCGGGTCCGCCTGCGCCTCGGGGACGCCGAGACCGTCTACACGCTGCCGGTGACCGACGAGCAGCGCCGGCTGGTGGGGATCGTCAGCCTGCGCGACCTGCTCGGTGCCGAGCCGGACGCGGCGATCGGCACGCTCATGCACGAGCCCCACTCGGCGCAGGCGAACGAGGAGGCGGAGGTCGCCGCGCGCCGGTGCGCCGACCTCGCGCTGCTGGCCCTGCCGGTCGTGGACGCCGAGGACCGGCTGGTCGGCATCCTCACCGTGGACGACGCGCTCGCGGTGCTCGAGGTCGAGGAGTCGGAGGACCAGGCGCGCATCGGCGGCGCCGAGCCGCTGCGGCGCCCGTACCTGTCGACCCCCGTCCGGTCGATCGTGCGCTCGCGGGTGGTGTGGCTGCTCGTGCTGGCCGTCGGGGCGACGCTCACCGTCCAGGTGCTCGGCGCGTTCGAGGCGACCCTGGACCGGATGGTGGTCCTCTCGCTGTTCATCCCGCTCCTGATCGGCACCGGCGGCAACACCGGCAACCAGGCGGCGACGACCGTCACGCGCGCGCTCGCCCTCGGCGACGTGCGCCCCCGCGACCTCACCCGGGTCCTCGCCCGGGAGGTGCGGGTGGGGTTCGTCCTCGGCCTGCTGCTCGGGTCGGTGGGGTTCGCCGCGGCGTCGCTGGCGTTCGACCTGCGCATCGGGGGCGTGATCGGGCTGACGCTGCTGGCGGTGTGCACGATGGCGGCGTCCGTGGGCGGGGTCATGCCGCTCGTCGGCCGGATGATCCGGGTGGACCCGGCGGTGTTCTCGAACCCGTTCATCACCACGTTCGTCGACGCGAGCGGGCTGGTCGTGTACTTCCTCGTCGCCCGGGCGGTGCTGGGGATCTGACGGGGTCGCGGGCGCGCGGGGTCGGCCCTCAGCGCACGCGGAACCGCGCCACCAGGTCGTCCATGACCGCGTCGAGCCGCGCGTCCACCCGGCGCCGTGCGGGGTCGGCGTCGTGCCAGGCCACGATCTGGCGCGCGCCCTCCTCGAACGTCACCGTCGTCCGGAAGTCCGGCACGAGGGCGCGCAGCTTGCCGGTGTCGAACACCATCGAGTGCGCCTTGTCCCCCAGCAGGCCGGCGCCCCAGTCCGGGTCGGCCGCCGCGATGGCGTCGGAGGGCACGTGGACGATGCGGGGCTCCACGCCGGCTGCCGCGGCGAGCGCGCGCACCACCTGGTTCCAGGTGAGCACGTCGTCCGACGTGATGTGGAACGCGTCCCCGAGCGCCCGGGGGTGCCCGAGCAGCGGGACGAACCCGCGCGCGAAGTCCTCGTGGTGGGTGAGCGTCCACAGCGAGGTCCCGTCGCCGTGCACGACGACCTCCTTGCCCTGGCGCATCCGCTCCACCGCGGTCCAGCCGCCGTCCAGCGGCACGGACGTGCGGTCGTACGTGTGGGAGGGGCGCACGACCGTGACGGGGAACCCGGAGTCGCGGTACGCGCGCTGGAGCAGGTCCTCGCACGCGATCTTGTCGCGCGAGTACTGCCAGAACGGGTTGCGCAGCGGCGTGGACTCCGTGACGGGCAGCCGCTCCGGCGGCGTCTGGTAGGCGGAGGCCGAGCTGATGAACACGTACTGCCCGGTGCGGCCGGTGAAGAGCTCGACGTCGGTGGTGACGTGCTGGGGCGTGAACGCGACCCAGTCGACGACGGCGTCGAACTCGCGGTCGCCGAGCGCGTCGCGCACGGACGCGGGGTCGCGGATGTCGCCGTGGACCGCCTCGACGCCCTCGGGCAGGGGGCGGGCGGACGCGGAGCCGCGGTGCAGGACGGTGACGTCGAGACCGCGCTCGACGGCGAGGCGGGTGACGGCGGAGCTGATGATGCCGGTGCCGCCGATGACGAGGACGCGAAGGGCCATGCCGCACGGTAGCGCCGCGGGCGGGTGGTGCGCAGCGGGGGCTACACCCAGTACCCGGACGAGGACGAGTACGCGCCGCGGTACGTGCCCGAGCGCAGCCGGATGAGGTTGCGCTTCACGTCGTAGGGCAGCATCCGCCACTCCGGCACGCCCCACCGGCGGACGACCGCGGCCACCGCCCGGGCGCGCTCGGCGGGCGGCAGGGGGGCCGCCGCCGCCTCGGTGAGCATCCGGCCGGTCAGGTACCACTGCGGGAACGCGACGGGCCGGCTGAACCCGGGGTCGTAGCTGCGCACCTGGACGAGGGGGTCCGCCCCGACGGCCTTGCTGTTCTGGTGCACGTGCCGGCGGCAGGCGAACAGCCGCTCGGGGACGACGGCCCACTCGCCCCGCAGCGCGGAGCGCATGGCCAGCACGATGTCCCCGCCGAAGAACAGCGGGTGCCCGCCCAGGGCGCGCAGGGCGTCCGTGCGGTGCACGCCGCCCCAGGCGATCGACTGGTACACGGAGCGCCGCAGCAGCAGGTCGACGCGGGCGGCGGGCGTCAGGCCGGCGAACGTCAGGTCCTCGTCGTCCATGTGGCCGACCACCTCGCCCTCGGCGTCGACGAGCGTCACGCGGGGGAACGCGATGTCGGCCCGCGGTTGCGCGGCGAGCGCCGCGTGGCAGGCCGCGAGGTGGCCCGGCGCGGCGACGTCGTCCGCGGCGTGCCACATGAACAGCGGCGCGCGGGCGAGCGCGAGCGTGCGGTTGAAGTTCCGGGCCACGCCGAGGTTCCGGGGGGACCGGACGTAGCGGAACCGCGGGTCGGAGGCGGCGTACTCCCGGGCGATGTGCGGGGTGTCGTCCGTGGAGCCGTTGTCGGCGACGACCACCTCGATGTCGCGGAGGTCCTGGTCGCGCAGGGCGGCGAGCGCCTGGTCGAGGTAGAGCGCGCCGTTGTAGACGGGGACGCCGACGGAGACCTGGGGGGCGGGTGCGGTGCGGGTGCGGGTGCGGGCTCGGGGCATGGCGGGACCTCTCGATCCGTCGCTGGGGGTGCCACCGCGGCCGCCGCTCGCCCGCTGCTCCGATCCGAGTCCGTTATGCGGTGGTTTGCCCAGGATGCTAGGTGGTCGGGCCGGGTTCCGCCCGCCGAGACCCCGCGGTCCGTGATCCGGACGCCCCGCGCGGCGCGGCACCGGCGGGACGGGCGGCGCCGGGCAGTGGCGAGCGCGACGCCGAGGTCGGGCCGTACGTCCCGCGCGGGCGGGCGCGGGGCGTGCCAGCGACGCCCCCGCCCGGGTGACCGGGCCCCCGCGGGCGGGACGGGGGTTCGACCGGGACCCGCCCGCCGGAGCATGGTGGGGGTCGTGCTTCTGGACGAGCCGACCCCGCGCGCCGGGGTCCCGCGGGACGCACCCGCGCACGACGGGTCCCCGCGGACCGGCGACGAGCAGGACGACGTGATCGAGCAGGCGCGCCGGCGTGCGGAGCTGGTGCGCGACCACGTCGAGCACGCCCTGACGCTCGCCGAGCAGCAGGGCGGCCCCTTCGACTTCCTGTCGCTCGCGACCGCCGCGCACTGCTCGGTCGCGTACCTGCGCCAGCACCGGGAGTTCGCGACCAGGATCCGCGCGCTGCAGGCCACCGTGCCGCAGGACCCCGAGGACGACCGGTGCCGTGCGCTGCGGGCCCGGCTCGTGCGGGCCGAGCGGCGGGCCGCGGCGCTCCAGGCCTCGGTCACCCGGCTCGAGGAGGAGAACGCCCGGCTGCGGGACCGGCTCGCGGCGCAGGCGCGCGCCGTACCCGCGACGCGGCTCCGCCCCGGCATCCGGCGCCCGGGGACGCCGCTGCGCTGAGCGCACCGCGACACGCCGGTGCGCCCCGCGGTCGCGGGTGGATCTGCCCGCTCGCGACCAGGGCCGTCGGGGCTCGCCGGGACCTTCGGCCCAGGCGGCCGGCACCACCAGATCTAGTGTGACACCGCTGTAGTTCGCACTAGATGTAGTGCGGCAGAGGGGTGTGGAGGGGAGCGGCGACGATGACGACGATCGAGCTGGACGGGGCCGGACGACCGGTGGAGCTCACCCTCCAGGAAGCCGCGCTCACCGTCCGCAAGCGCGACGGCCGGGCCCTCCCGTTCGACCCGTCGCGCATCCGCGCCGCCGTCGCGAAGGCGTTCGTCGAGGTGCACGGCGAGCTCGGGGCGCTCCACGAGCTGGTGCTCGACGACATCACCGAGCAGGTCGTCGGCGAGCTCACCGCCCGGTTCGACGGCGAGGTGAAGATCTACGAGATCCAGAACGTCGTCGAGCACACCCTGCTGGAGTCGCACCAGTACGACGTGGCCCGGGTCTACATCGACTACCGCGTGCAGCGGGACCTGGCGCGCTCCCGGGCGCTCGACGTCAACCACTCCATCGGCCAGCTCGTCGGCAAGGACTCCACGGTCGTCCACGAGAACGCCAACAAGGACGCCGACGTCTTCAACACGCAGCGCGACCTCACCGCCGGCGCCGTGGGCAAGGCCATCGGCCTGCGGATGCTCCCGCCGCACGTCGCGAACGCGCACGCCAAGGGCGACATCCACTACCACGACCTCGACTACCACCCGTACGCCCCGATGACGAACTGCTGCCTCATCGACTTCCGGACGATGCTGTCCCAGGGCTTCCGGATCGGGAACGCGCAGGTCGACCCGCCGCGCTCCATCCAGACCGCGACCGCGCAGATCTCCCAGATCATCGCCAACGTGTCGTCCAGCCAGTACGGCGGCTGCTCGGTCAACCGCATCGACGAGCTGCTGGCCCCGTACGCCGAGCGGAACTTCGCCAAGCACCTGGCCGACGCCGAGCAGTGGGTCTCCGAGCCCGAGCGGCGCCGCGCCTACGCGGAGGAGAAGACCCGCAAGGACATCTACGACGCGATGCAGAGCCTCGAGTACGAGATCAACACCCTCTTCACGTCCAACGGGCAGACGCCGTTCACGTCCGTCGGCTTCGGGCTCGGCACCGGCTGGTTCGAGCGGGAGATCCAGCGCGCCATCCTGCAGATCCGCATCCTCGGGCTGGGCAAGGAGCGGCGCACCGCGATCTTCCCGAAGCTCATCTTCACGCTGCGCCGCGGTGTGAACCTGGGCGCCGAGGACCCGAACTACGACATCAAGCAGCTCGCCGTGGAGTGCGCCACCAAGCGCATGTACCCCGACATCCTCAGCTACGACAAGATCGTCGAGATCACCGGCTCGTTCAAGGTCCCGATGGGCTGCCGGTCGTTCCTGCAGGGCTGGAGCGACGAGGACGGGAACGACGTCGTCGAGGGCCGGATGAACCTCGGCGTCGTCACGCTCAACATCCCCCGCATCGCGCTCGAGACCCGCGGCGACCAGGACGCGTTCTGGGCGCTGCTCGAGGAGCGGCTCGAGATCGTCCACGACGCGATGCTGTACCGCGTCGAGCGCTGCAAGGAGGCCGTGCCGGCCAACGCGCCGATCCTCTACGTGCACGGCGCGTTCGGGCAGCGGCTCGCGCCGGACGACGACGTCGACGCCCTGTTCCGCGGCGGGCGGGCCACCGTCTCGCTCGGGTACATCGGCCTGTACGAGGCGGCCGCCGCGTTCTACGGCGGCGCCTGGGAGTCCGACCCGGAGGCCAAGGAGTTCACGCTCCGCGTGCTGCGGACCCTCAGCACCCGCGCGAAGCAGTGGACCGCCCGGCACGGCTACCAGTTCTCGGTGTACTCCACGCCGTCCGAGTCGCTCACCGACCGGTTCTGCCGGCTCGACAAGAAGAAGTTCGGGTCCGTGCCGGACATCACCGACAAGGACTACTACACGAACTCGTTCCACTACGACGTCCGCAAGGCGCCCACGCCGTTCGAGAAGCTCGACTTCGAGCAGGACTACCCGCAGTACGCGTCCGGCGGGTTCATCCACTACTGCGAGTACCCCGTGCTGCAGCAGAACCCGAAGGCGCTCGAGGCCGTGTGGGACTACGCGTACGACCGGGTCGGCTACCTCGGCACCAACACCCCGATCGACCGGTGCCTGGAGTGCGGGTTCTCCGGCGACTTCACGCCCACCGAGCGCGGGTTCGCCTGCCCCGGCTGCGGCAACGCCGACCCCCGCACGTGCGACGTCGTGAAGCGGACCTGCGGCTACCTCGGCAACCCGCAGCAGCGGCCGATGGTGCACGGGCGGCACGTGGAGATCTCCTCGCGGGTCAAGCACCTGGCGGGCAGCACGGGGTCGATGCCGCCCGCCGCCGACGCGGGCTGATGGCGCGGGACCCGCGCCCCGGGCAGTGGCGTGCGGGGGCGCTCAGCCAGGACCACGTCGCGGACTACAAGCCGTTCGTCATGGTCGACGGCGAGGGCGTGCGGTGCAGCCTGTACGTCTCGGGCTGCCCGTTCGCCTGCGCCGGCTGCTTCAACGAGGCCGCCTGGTCGTTCCGGTACGGCACGCCGTTCGACTCCGCGCTCGCCGACCGCATCGCCGCCGACCTCGCGCACGAGGCCGTCCAGGGGCTGTCGCTGCTCGGCGGGGAGCCGTTCCTCAACACCGGCGTGTGCCTGCGCGTCGTGCGCCGGCTGCGCGCCGAGCACGGGCGTGCCAAGGACGTGTGGTGCTGGACGGGCTACACCTTCGAGGAGCTGCTGGCGGAGACGGCCGCGGGCCAGGACGACAAGGCGGAGCTGCTGGGCGCGCTGGACGTCCTGGTGGACGGCCGGTTCGAGCTCGCCCAGCGGGACCTCACCCTGGCGTTCCGGGGCTCGGCGAACCAGCGCGTGCTCGACGTGCCGGCGTCCCTCGCCGCCGGCCGCGCGGTCCTGTGGCACGGCACCCTGCGGACGTCGGACGAGGCGGAGCAGCTCGACCGCCGCCCCCTGATCTGACCCGCCCGCCCCACACATCAACCCGCCCGACCGCCGCCTGCCTCACGGTCCGCCCGGCCTCACTGTCCCCCCGCCCCGACCGCCCCCCGGTCCGACCGTCCCCCGGTCCGACCGTCCCCGCCTCACCGTCCCTTGGCCCCGTCGGAGGCTCCCACGGGAACCGGAGGTGTCGGCGCGCACTCGTGGTGGTCCGCGGACACCTCCGATGCCGCGCGTGTACCTCCGACACCTGTCGGAGCCTCCGAACGCGCCGGCGCCGGGTGCCCGCCCGGGCGAGGAGCGTGCTGGACGCGCGTCGTCCCCACCGCCGATGACGGTCCCGTCGGAGGCTCCCACGGTGCTCGGAGGGCGGCGCGTGCTCTCGTGGTGGTCCGCGGACACCTCCGATGCCGCGCGCGTACCTCCGACGCCCGTCGGAGCCTCCGAACGGAGGGAGGGGGCCGGGTGCAGGAGTGGGCGAGGCGCGGGGGGCGGTGCGGGTGCGGGCGGGTGCGGGTGCGGGGGTGGTGCGGGTGCGGCGGGTGGCGTCGGGTGCCACCCTCGCTCCATGACCGGGAACGTGCAGTCCGCCGCCTCGCGCGCCGGCGACCACCCCGCCCTCGAGACGGGGGCCCGCCTCGGGTACGCGGCCAGCGGCGTGCTCCACCTGCTGCTCGCGTGGGTGACGGTGCAGCTCGCGTGGACGTCCGGCGGTGAGCAGGCCGACCAGCAGGGCGCCCTCGCGCAGCTCGCGGGGAACGGTGCCGGTACGGCGCTGCTCTGGGTGCTGCTCGTGGGGTTCGTGCTGCTGGCGCTGTGGCAGGCCACCGAGGCGATCGCGTGGGGTGAGCCCTCCGACCGGGCGAAGGCCGCCGCGAAGGCCGTGACCTACGGGGTGCTCGCCGCCTCGACCGTGTCGGTGCTGGCCGGCGGGGGGTCGGGCGGCGGGTCGCAGGGCGCGACGGCCGGGCTGCTGGGCAGCGGTGCGGGCCGCGCTCTCGTCGGGGCCGTGGGCCTCGGGGTGGTCGGTGTCGCCGGCTACCACGTGGTCAAGGGCTGGCGCGAGAGGTTCCTCGAGGACCTGGCCGGCAGCCCGCCGCCGTGGGTCGTGCGGGCCGGTCGCGCCGGCTACGTCGGCAAGGGTGCCGCGCTCGCGGCCGTCGGGGTGCTGCTGGTGGTCGCCGCGGTGCAGGCCGACCCGGAGAAGGCGCAGGGCCTCGACGCCGCGCTGCACGCGCTCGCGAGCCTGCCGTTCGGTGCGGTGCTGCTGACGCTGGTCGCGATCGGGTTCGCCGCCTACGGGGTGTACGCGTTCGGACGCGCCCGGTACGCGCGCGTCTGACCCGGCGCCCGCGCGGGCCCGCGCCCGCCCCCGCGCCCGCCCCGCCGGCGGAGCACGGCCCGCGCCGGCCCGACGTCGAGGTGCCCGCGCCCCAGTGGTCTCCGCAGCGACCCCGCGTCAGCGGGCGGACGTCGCTCCCGCCCCGCCGCCCGAGCCCGTCGCGGGGCCGCCGTCCCGCACCCGGTGGTGCAGGTGGACGACCCCGCCGGCGAACCGCCGCACGTCCACGAGCTCCAGGTCCAGCCGGACGTCGTGCGGCAGCGCCCGCGTCCCGCCCCCGACGAGCACCGGCGTCACGAACAGGTGCAGCTCGCCCACGAGGCCCGCGCGCAGCGCCTGCCCGGTGAGGTCGGCCCCGCCGATCAGCACGTCGTGCGGGGACGACCGCAGCAACCGCCGGACGGCCTCCGCGTCGAAGTCCCGCTCGATCTGCGTGCGGGCGCTGCGCGGCTCGGTGAGCGTCCGGGAGTACACGACCTTGTGCGCCGCGCGCCACAGGTCCGCGAACTCCTGCACGGCCGGGGGCTCGTCCGCGGTCTCCATGTCCTCCCAGGCGGTCATCACGTCGTAGACGCGCCTCCCGTACAGCAGCGTGCCGACGCCGCGGTGCAGGGCGTTCACCGCCAGGTGCACCTCCTCGTCGGGGGCGCTCCAGTCGAACCGGCCGTCCCGGTCGGCGACGTAGCCGTCGAGCGACGTGATCGCGGCGTGCACGAGCGTGGCCATGCCGACCTCCCCCGGGGTGGGTCCCGCGTCGTCGCGGGTCAGGGGGCCAGCACAGCACATCCAGGTGTCCTGCGTCGCCCCTAGAGTCGGGTCATGCGTCCCGACACCGGTGTCCTGCTGCCCCGTGACCTGCCCGCCGACCGGCTGCTGCCGTACGCGAGGCGGGCGGACGAGCTGGGGTTCTCGGAGCTCTGGGTGGTGGAGGACCTGGGCTTCCGCGGCGGCATCGCCCAGGCCGCGGCGGTGCTCGCGTCGACGGAGCGGATCCGGGTGTGCGTCGGCATCCTGCCGGTCGGAGCGCGCAACGTGGCGTTCGCCGCGATGGAGGCCGCGACCGTCGCGGAGCTGTTCCCCGGCCGGCTGCACCTGGGCGTCGGGCACGGCATGCCGGGGTGGATGCGGCAGGCGGGCGCGTGGCCGGCGAGCCCGCTGACCGCGTTCGAGGAGCACGTGACGGCGCTGCGGGCGCTGCTGCGCGGGGAGACGGTCACGACGGAGGGCAGGTTCGTGCGCCTGGACGGCGTGCGCCTGGAGTCCCCGCCGTCGGTGGTCCCGCCGGTCCTCGCGGGCGTCCGCGGCCCGCGGTCGCTCGCCGCCGCGGGCCGCTGCGCGGACGGCACGGTGCTCGCCGAGCCGGCCGGCCCCGAGTACGTGCGCGCGGCGCGGGAGCAGATCGGCGCAGGACCTGGCCACCGCGTGGCGGTCTACGACGTCGCTGCGGTGGACCCCGACCCCGCGGTGGCGCGGGCGTCCGTGCGCCCGGCGCTCGCGTGGATCGGGGACCCCGACTGGGACGTGCACGTCGCGCCGCTGCCCTTCGCCGACGAGCTCCGGGTCCTGCGCGCCCGCACGCACGACCGCGCCGCGTTCGCCGCCGCCCTGCCGGACGCCTGGGTCGACCGGCTGGCCGTGTGCGGGACGCCCGAGCAGGCGCGGGCCCGCATCGACGAGATCGGCGCGGCCGGGGCGGACGCGGTGGTCCTGGCCCCGGCCGGCGCCGACCCGCTCGCGGCGCTCGACGCGCTGGCGACGGTGCTCTGACGGCGCCCGCCGGGCGCGGTCAGCCCTGCGCGACGGACGCGACGAACCGCGCGCTGCGCTCCTGCAGCCCGGCGATCCGGCGCGCCACCACGGCGGCCGCGTCGTCCCCGGCCTCGACGATCGTCGGGCGGCGGCGGGCGTTCTGCGAGCACGCGAAGTCCGCGCAGATCAGCGTGCCGAGCGTGTTGCCGTTGCGCCCGGCGGCGCCCGCACGCTTAGCGACGAACAGGCTGACGTCGTTGGTGGCGATGACGTCCTCGCACCACGCGCACACGGCGCTGCGGGTGGCCGCTCCGTCGGACGCGCGCAGGACGATGCCGACGGGCCGGTCGTCCAGCCAGGTCACGACGTAGGCGCGCCGGGGGTTCTTCGGGTCGTTCCACCCGAGGTAGTCGAGGCGCTCCCAGTCGAGGCCGGCGAGGCCCGGCGGCATCGTGGCCTGGGCGGCCTCGCGGCGGGAGCAGTTGACGAAGGACGCGTGGATCTGGGAGTCGGTGACGGGACGCATGACGGGCTCGCTCTCACGGGAGTGGGGCGCGCCGGCGCGCACATCGGCGGCGCGCGGGCGCAGGGGACGGACTCCCGTCACGGGGCGACGACGACCCGTCCCGGCCGCGGCGCGTGGGCCGGGCTCAGGGACGGTGGTGCGGCGTGACGGGCTGTGCCCGGTCACGCAAGGTGGCCGTGTCGGCCGACCCCGCTCCCTGCGGACATCCGCTGCTCTCCCGTGGTGGTGACGGCCGCCGGATCTCCGGGCGGCACCGGTCGCCCGCCATCTTGCACCTCCGGACGGGCCGGCGTCACGTCGATTCCGCCGTGCGCCGCGTCACGCGGGCGCACCCCGGGTGCGGACCCGGGCCGCGGTCCGGCGGCGCGGCCCCGGCGGCGCGGCGACGTCGCGTCGGGTGCGACCATCGACGTCGGGTGCGGCGCCGGTCGCACGGCGGGGACAGGGCGACAGGAGCGGGTGTGGAGCACGGGCGGGTGCCGGACGGTCCGGGGGCGTGGGCGGCGCGCCGGACGCAGGGACCGCGCCGGACGCAGGGACTGCACCGGACGCAGGGACCGCGCGGGACGCAGGGACCGCGCGGCGCGCGGGGACCCCGCCGGGCGGCCGGGGCCGTCGCGGTCGGGCTCGCGCTGGCCGGCTGCGGTCCCGCCGGGGACGACGGCCCGCCCGCGTCCGGCGTCCCGGGCGCGAGCGCCACCGGCTCCCCGGCGGGCCTGCCTCCCGCGGGCGTCGTCGTCGACTACCAGCTGGGCGGCGGCTACCCGCCCGCGGCCGGCGTCGGCGGTGTGGTGCGGGACGTCACGGACGTGCCTGAGCCGGGGCTGTGGTCCGGCTGCTACGTCAACGGGTTCCAGACGCAGCCCGCCGAGCGGGACGCCTGGCTCGCCGACCACCCGGACCTCGTGCTGCGCGACGCCGCCGGGGACCCGGTCGTCGACCCGGGGTGGCCGGACGAGCTGCTGCTCGACACCCGCACCGCGCAGCAGCGCGCGGCGATCACGGAGGTGGTCGGGGAGCAGGTGCGCCGGTGCGCGGAGCGCGGCTTCGTCGCCGTCGAGCTCGACAACCTCGACTCGTGGACGCGATCGGGCGGGCTGCTGACCGAGGACGCGGCCGTGGACCTGGCGGCGCGGCTGGTCGCGGTGGCGCACGAGGCGGGCCTCGCGGCGGGGCAGAAGAACACCCCGGACCTCGGGACGCGCGGGCGTGACGAGGCCGGGTTCGACTTCGCGGTCGCGGAGCAGTGCCTGCAGTACGACGAGTGCGCCGCGTACACGGACGTCTACGGCGACGCGGTGGTCGACGTCGAGTACGCGGGGTCCGACCCCGCGGCGGACTGGGACGGGGCGTGCGCCGACCCGCAGCGCCCGGTGAGCACGGTGCTGCGCGACGTCGACCTGCGCACCCCGGACGACGAGGGCTACGTGTTCGCGACCTGCTGACGCCCGCTCCTGCGGACGCGGGACGGCCCCCCGACCCGGTGCGGGTCGGGGGGCCGTCGTGGTGCGGTGTCAGCGCGCGGTGCGCACCCGACGGGCGACGACCACCAGGGCGCCGCCGGCCAGCAGCAGCGTCCAGGCGCCCGCCATGAGCAGGCCGGCCTGGGCGCCGGTGGCGGCCAGGTCCCCGCTCGGGGCGGCAGCGGCCGCCGGGGTGGCGGCCGCCGGGACGGCCAGCTCCACCGCGAGGGTGGCCCAGCGGCCCGAGGTGCCGCCGGTGGCGATCACGGTGTGCGCGCCGGCCGGGACGTCCGCGGGGATGTCGGCCAGCAGGCGGGCGACGCCGTTCTCGTCCGCGACGGCGGTGCCGAGGAACACCGGGTCGGAGTGCAGGTAGAACGCGACGGTCTCACCGGGCTCGAAGCCCTCGGCGACCAGCTCCATCTGCTGCCCGGGAGCGGTGGCGGCCTCCGGCGTGTCCAGCACGGCCGTCGGGAGCGCCCCGACGCGGGCCGGCTCGCCGCCGACGGTCACGGTGAACGTGGCGCTGGCGGCGCGGGTGCTCGCGGTCTCCGGGAGCTCGAGCACCACGGTGTGCGTGCCCGGCGCGAGCACGCCCAGCGACGCCGGGATGACCCCGTCCGTCGCGAGCTGGCCCTGGCCGATCACGGTCGCGCCCTCGCGGAACACGAAGGTGCTCGGCAGCACCGCCCCGCCGACGCGCGCCTCGAGCGTCACCTCGGTGGCGACCGGGACGGCGACCGTCGCCGGCACCGTGACGGTCGGGGTGACCTTCGTGACGGTGACCGTGCCGGAGCCGGTCGCGCCGGTGTACGGGTTGGTCTCGACCGCGATCGAGGCGACGGCGAACACCGGCATGGAGCCCGGGGTCGGCACGTACGTCACGGAGACCGTGTAGCTGCCGACGGCGAGGCCGGTCAGCGGGACGGACGCGCGGCCCTTGCCGTCCAGGGCGACCGCGTCGAGCGGCTGGCCCGTGGCCGAGCCCTTCGGCGTCAGCGTGACCTCGACCGAGCCCTTCGGCGTCGGCCCGCCCTGCGGACCGGCGACGGTCACGGGGACGACCACGTCGCGGCCGACGGTGACGGTCTGCGAGCCGACGGCGACGGTCGGCGTGGTGACGGCGGGCCAGGCGTACGCCCAGTCGCCGGTCGGCTGCTTGCCGGGGGCGGTGACGGTCATCTGCACCTGGATCAGCTTGCCCAGGTCGGCGGCGGTCGGCGTGTACGTCGGGGCGGTGACGGTGCGCTCGTGGTCCCCGATGACCCACTCGTAGGAGAACTGCGCGTCGGGGCCGTAGCCGACCGGGCGCGGCGTGAGCGTCCGCCCGAGCACCGCGTTGTTGCCGTCCCGGCCGTCGAGCTCGAGGTAGCCGTTCTCGATCGTGCCGAGCTCGACGGTCTTCGGCGCGCTGGTCTGCGGCACGGCGGTCAGCGGGGCGCGGGTGCCGGTGACGACGACGCGCAGCGCCTTGCCCTGGTCGGCGGCGGTCGGCGTGTACGTGGGCTGGGTGCCGACCTGGTGGCCGTCGACGGTCCACGAGTACGACAGCGTGACGCCCTCGGGGGCCCAGGTGCCGACGCTGGCCGACTGCGGGACGCCCACGGCGGGGTTCGTGGCGATGGCGACGGTGCCGGGCGTGATCGCGGAGACCACCTCGACCGACGTCGGGGCGGAGGTCGACGTCGCGGCGGTCTCGGTGCCCTCGAACCGGGCGGTGAACGTCTGCTCCTCGTCGACCTGGTACGTCAGCGACGCGGTGCCGCCCTGCAGCGCCCGCGTGCCGATGGGCGAGCCGCCGGACAGGAACGTGACGTCACCGGACTCGGCGCCGTCGACCGTGGCGGTCAGCGTGACCGTGTCGCCGGTGACGACGGTGGTGGCGGACACGCCGAGCGACGTGGAGGTCTCGACCTGGGCGGACGCGAGGGTGAAGTCGTGCAGGACCGGCTGGTTCTCGCCGCAGTAGAGGTACAGGGAGTACGGGCCGGACCACCCGGCGGGGTAGGAGACGTCGAACGAGCCGGTGAGCAGCCCGTCGGCCGCCTGCACGTCGGTGATGGGACCGTTGGCGACGGTCGTGTAGCCGATGTTCTCGCGCAGCGCCCACTCCGCGTGCTCCCACGAGTCGTACGTGCACTCGTAGTCGTAGCTGGTGGTCTCGCCGGCCTTCTCCGGGCCGGTCGTGGGCGTCACGCCGGACGTCGCCGCCAGGGCCTGGCCGACGGGGACGAGCGTCCCCAGGATGGCGAGGACTGCTGCGGCCGCTGCGGAGCGCCGGACGCGGCCCCGCCTCTCTCGAGCTGTGTGCACGGGTCTCCCCCGGGTGTCGCCGGGGAGTCCCCGGTCCGATGTGTGAACGGGGGCCTGATCGACGCGGACGCCGGATGTGTCAGGGAAACTGAGCCACGAGATCCAGGACGTAGGTCCTACCACCCCCGTGGGCGCATCCCTGGCAGCCTCCGGACGCCGGACGTACCGTGGTGAAGGTGTCGAGCCCTGACCCGACCCGGCCGGTCGACGACCGGGTCCTGCGCCGTGGGGACCTCGTGGTCGAGGTGCCCTCCCGGTGCGTGCGCGTCGGGGACCGCACGGTCCCGCTGACCCGGAGCGAGTTCGAGATCCTCGTGGCCCTCGCCGAGCGCGCGGGCACCCCGGTGTCGAAGGACGAGCTGGTGCACGCGGTCGCCGTCCACGGCCCGCACGCGGTGCCCGTGCCGACGGACGCGGACCGCCGCAGCATCGAGGTCCACATGGCGAACCTGCGCCGCAAGCTGGCGGAGCGGACCGGCGACCGGTCGGTGATCGGGACGGTCCGCGGGCTCGGCTACCGGCTCGCGCCCGAGGTGCGGGTGCCGGAGCAGCGGGACGGCACCACCGGCTGACCCGGCGGCGCCGTCCCCTCCCGGCGGCGCGACCCGGCGGTCAGCGCTGCGCGGCCGCCAGCGCGGCGCGCAGGCCGTCCGCGTCCAGGTCCGGACCGTAGGCGGGCGTGTCGCGCTGGTACCGCCAGCCCTCCGCGAGCGGGCCCGCGTCCACGACGTCGAAGCCCCACCGGTCGACGAGCGACGTGACGAGCGCCTTGGCGTCCGCGTCGTCGCCCGCGATCGCCAGCGCGCGCCGTCCGGGCGTCCCGGAGGGCGTGCCGCGCGACCCGAGGTCGGCCGAGGTGATGTGGTTGAACGCCTTGACGACGCGGGCGCCCCCCAGGTGCCCGGCGAGCAGCTCGGAGCTCGTGGTGGTGCCGTCGTCGAGCTCGGCGACGTGGCCGTCCCGCTCCCAGTAGTAGTTGTTCGTGTCGATGACGACCTTGCCGGCGAGCGCGGCGGCCGGCACGGAGCGGTAGGCGTGGAACGGGACCGACACGACGACGACCTCGCCGTCCGTGGCGGCCTCCTCGGCGGTGCCGGCGCGCGCCCCGTCCCCGAGGTCCGCCACCAGGTCGACGAGCGTGTGCGGTCCGCGGGAGTTGCTGACGACGGCCGCGTGGCCGTGCTCGACGGCGAGGCGTGCGAGCGTGCCGCCGATGTTGCCGGAGCCGATGAATCCGATCGTGGTCATGACCGCCGCAACCCGGCAGGCCCCGGCGATGTTCCGCGCCGCACGCCGTGGGCGAAAAACCCTGGCAGTCGTCGGAGGGCGGACGTACGGTCGAGGCACACGGGAAGGAGGTGGTCCGAGACATGAAGTCTTCCAGGACGCGTGAGGTGGCTGTCCGCTAGTCGCCCGAGCACATCGGACGGATTGCTCGATCCGTTCGCTGCTCCGCCGGCCCGAGCCGGCAGGGCGACGAGCGAATCTCCGGCAGTCACCGCAGCCCGTGGGAGCCGCGACCTCGTCCTTCGCGGCAGGGCCTCGCACCGAGGCCCGGCCCACGGGCTGTTCCCTGCCCGGGACCGGACGGCACCGGCCGACGGGCCGGCGCGGGGGCCCTTCGAGGGGCCCGGACGGGCGGGGCGGCCCGGGCGGGGTCAGCCCGCGGGCCCCGCCAGGCGCGCCAGCAGCCCGTCGCGCACCCCGGGCCACTCGTCGGCCAGCACCGAGAAGTACGCGGTGTCGCCGCGGCTGCCGTCCGGGGCGAGCCGGTGCGCGCGGAGCACGCCCTCCGGCACGGCGCCGAGGCGCGTGATCGCGCCGACCGACCGGGTGTTGCGGGTGTCGGCGCGCAGCGCGACGCGGACGCACCCCCACTCCTCGAACGCGTGCCGCAGCATGAGGTGCTTGCACGCGGGGTTGGTCGCGCCGCCCCACCAGCGCGGCGCGTAGAACGTGTGCCCGACCTCGACCCGCCCGACGCGCAGGTCGAGGTCGTAGAACGACGTGCTGCCGCGGACCTCGCCGGTGCCCGCGTCGAGCACGGCGAGGGCGATCCGGCCGGGCGCGCGGCGGGCCTGCTCGACCTCCGCCTCCCAGCCCGCGACGCCGACCGGCAGCGGTGAGGACATCCCGGCCCACACCCGGTCGTCGACGAACGCGGCCAGCCCGGGTGCGTGCTCCGGGGCCAGCGGGACGAGGTGGACGCCGTGGCCGGCGAGCGTGAGGTCGTGCTGCACGGGAGGAGCATCCCAGGGACGTGCTTGCCACCGCCAGGCTAATGGCATTAGCCTCCACGCTATGGACAGCACCCGCGAGACCCGGTTCCTCGACCGCCCCGACGGCGCGAGCCGGACGTGCACCGTCGCGTACGACGACACCGGCGCCGGCCCGCTCGTCGTGGCCGTGCCCGGGATGGGCGACCTGCGCCGGACGTACGACGAGCTGCGCACCGCCCTGCTCGCCGCCGGCTACCGCGTGGTCACCACCGACCTGCGCGGCCACGGCGACTCCTCGCCCGACGTCACCGAGCTCGGCGACGAGGCCACGGCCGCCGACGTCGCCGCCCTCGTCGAGCACCTGGGCGCCGGCCCCGCCGTCGTCGTCGGCAGCTCGATGGGTGCGTCCGCCGCCGCGGTGCTCGCCGCGGACCGGCCGGAGCTCGTGCGGGCGCTCGTCCTGCTCGGCCCGTTCCTCCGGGACCCGGCGTCCGGCCGCGCGGCCCGGGCGATGCTCGGCGTCGTCTACCGGGTCCTGCTCGCCCGTCCCTGGGGCGCGGCCGCGTGGGCCCGGTACTACCGCACGCTGAACCGCGGGCGGCGGTCGGACCGGCTCGCCGCGCACACCGCCGCCATCCGCGCGAGCCTGCGCCGGCCCGGGTACCTCGCGGCGTTCCGGCGCCTCACGCTCGTGCTCACGCACGCCGTCGTCGAGCCCCGGCTGCCGCGTGTGCAGGCGCCGGCGCTCGCGGTCGTCGGCGCGCTCGACCCGGACTGGCGGGACCCGGCCGCCGAGCTCGCGTGGATCGGCACCGCGGTGCCCGGCGCCCGCACGCTCCTCGTCCCCGACGCCGGCCACTACCCCCAGCACCAGGCGCCCGACGTCGTCGCGGCCGCCGTGCTCGACCTGCTGCGCGACGCCGCACCTGTGCCGGAGGTGCCGGGTGCCTAGGGCCGGGCTCTCCGCGGCCGCGGTCAGCAGGGTCGCCCTCGGGGTCGTCGACGCGGGCGGGCCGGGCGGTTTCGCCGACCTCACGCTCGCCCGGGTGGCCGCCGAGGCCGGCGTCGCGACCCCCAGCCTCTACAAGCACGTCGGCTCGCTGGCCGCGCTGCGCCGGGAGGTGGCCGTGCTCGCGGTGCGCGACCTGACCGAGCAGCTCGTCCGGGCCACGCTCGGCCGCTCCGGGCCGGACGCCGTGCGCGCGCTCTGCCACGCCATGCGGGACTACGCCCACGCGCACCCCGGGCGGTACGCCGCCGTGCAGGTGGCGGCCGACCCCGCGGACCCCGACGACGCCGGGCTCGCCGCCGCCGGGGCCGAGGTCGTCGGCGTGATCACCGCCGTGCTGCGCGGGTTCGAGCTGCCCGAGGAGCGTGCGGTCGACGCGGTGCGCGCCGTCCGCGCCGCGGTGCACGGCTACGTCACGCTCGAGCTCGGCGGCGGGTTCCGGCTGCCGCAGGACCTGGACCGCAGCTTCGCCGTGCTGGTCGACCTCGTGGTCGCGGGGATCGAGGCCCTCGCCGCCGCCTAGGGTGGGGGAGTGGTCCAGCTGAAGACACCCCGGGAGATCGAGGCCATGCGGCCCGCGGGCGCGTTCGTCGCGCGCGTGCTGAGCAGCCTGCAGGACGTGGCCCGCGTCGGCATGACCCTCCGGGAGCTCGACGCGCACGCGCACCGCCTGATCGACGAGGCGGGCGCGCACTCCGTCTACCTCGGGTACCACCCGTCGTTCGGCGCCATGCCCTACCCGGGCGTGCTGTGCACGAGCGTCAACGACGCGGCCCTGCACGGGCTGCCGTCCGACCAGGTGCTCGCCGACGGCGACGTGCTGAGCATCGACTTCGCCGCGCAGGTCCAGGGCTGGGTGGCCGACTCCGCGGTGACGTTCCAGCTCGGCACGCCCGACCCGGACGCGCAGCGGCTCATCGAAGTCACCGAGCAGGCGCTCGCGGCCGGCATCGCGCAGGCGCGGCCCGGCAACCGGATGGGGGACATCTCCGCCGCCATCGGGGAGATCGGGCGCGCCGCGGGGTTCGGCATCAACGCCGACTTCGGCGGGCACGGGGTCGGGCGGACGATGCACGAGGACCCGCACGTGCCGAACCTCGGCCGGCGCCGGTCCGGGCTCAAGCTGCGCGCCGGGCTCGTCATCGCGATCGAGCCCTGGTTCATGGCCGGCGGGGACGGGTACGTCATCGACGACGACGGCTGGACGATCCGCACGGCCGACGGCTCACGGGCCGCGCACGCCGAGCACACGGTCGCGATCACGCCGGACGGGCCGCTCGTGCTGACGGCGCGCCGCCCCGGCTGACGCCCGCCGCCCGCCCCGCGCCGGGGCGCCCGCGCCTCGCTGCGACCCGCCCGCGTCGACTCGCCCGCGCCTCGCGCCGCCCCGCCCGCGCCGAGCCGCCCGCGCCGCGCGCCTACCCGCCCGCGCCTCGCGTCGAGAGGCCAGCACGTGGGGGTCGTGGTGCGTCCGGAGCCCCGGCGAGTGGCCGCTCGCGGCCGGCGCGTCGCGATGGGGCGCGGCGCCGACGCGCGGCGGACGGGCGCCGTTCACGCGCCGGTCGCGCGGACGACACCCGCGGCCCCGATGCTGGGACCCGGCCCCGGCCGGACCGGTGGGGGCGGCGGGCGCTCGGGGGAGGTCGCGCGCCGCCCCCACCCCTCGGGTCGCGGCGGTCAGGCGCGCAGGTGCTCCCAGGCGGCCGGGTTGAGGGTCAGCCACTCGGAGAACGACTGAGCCGGCCGGCCCGCCAGGCGCCTCACGGTGGGGGACGTCGGCTCCAGCTCGCCGGTCGCGATCGCCTCGTAGGACGTCACCCAGCCCTCGACCTCCCACGGCTCCGCCCCGTACCCGGCGCGCGAGGCGTACGCCTGCTCCACGGTCTCGGGCTCGTACCGGATCGCGCGGCCGGTCGCGGAGCTCAGCGACTGGGCCGCCTCCGCCAGCGGGTACGCCGTGGGGCCGGTGACGTCGTACGCCTGGCCGTCGTGCGCGTGGTCGCGCTCGTCGAGCAGCACGGCCGTCGCGACGTCCGCCACGTCGTCGTGCGCCACGGCGGTCACCCGCCCCTGCCCGGCCGGCCCGCGGATCACGCCGTCCTCGCCGACGAACCGGACGATCGCGTCGTGGTACAGGCAGTCGCGCAGGAACGTGTACCGCAGGCCGGACGCCCGGATGTGCTCCTCGGTCGCCCAGTGGTCGCGGGCGAACGTGAACGTCGCGTCCGGCGCGGCGCCCATGAACGACAGGTAGACCACCCGCTCGACGCCGGCGTCGACCGCGGCGTCCACGGCCGCGCGGTGCTCGGTGACCCGGTCGGCGGACTCGCGGCCCGAGACGAGGAACACGGTGCGGGCGCCGGCGAACGCGGCCCGCATGGACCCGACGTCCAGGTAGCCGGGGCTCAGCGCGATCTCCGTCTCGGTCCCCGGCAGGTGCGGCGCGCGGTCGGGCGACCGGACCACCAGGCGCTGCTGCGCGCCCTCCGCCGCCAGCCGGACGGCGAGCCGCCGGCCGATCCTCCCGGAGGCGCCCGTCACCACGATCAGCCCGTCGTCCATGCCCCGCTCCCTGGTGCCGGCCGGTGCGCCGGCGTCCGCCGGCTGGCAGCGACGGTAGCCGTCGCCACCGACGTCGGCAGGGCGACCCGGCGGCACCGGGGAGCCACGGCCGTCCGCGGGGTCGTCAGCGACCGGGGGCGCCGGGTGCCCGTTCCCCGCCGACGAGCTCCGCGAGCGGCGTCCCGCACGCGTCGCCGTGCCAGGCCTCGACCCCCTCCCGGACCGCGAACGCCGCGATGACCAGCGCCGCGACCGGGTCGGCCCACCACCAGCCGAGCGCGGTGTGCAGCAGCAGCCCGGCGAGCAGGGCGGCCGAGAGGTACGAGCAGATGAGCGTCTGGTGGGAGTCGGCGACCGCGGACGCCGAGCCGAGCTCCCGGCCCGTGCGGCGCTCGAACCAGGACAGGCCCGGCATCACGGCGAGGCTGACCGCGGCGAGCGCCAGGCCGACGGCGGAGCGCTCCGGCTCCGCGCCGCCGAGCAGCGTCCGCAGGGCGTCGACCGTCACGAACGCGGCCAGCCCGAGGAACGACAGGGCGATGAGCCGCATCGCGGTCCGTTCGCGCACCTCCGGGTCGGGTGCGGCGAACTGCCAGGCCACCGCGGCGGCCGACAGCACCTCGACGACGGAGTCGAGCCCGAAAGCCACGAGGGCGGACGACGACGCGACGCTGCCCGCGGTCAGCGCGACGACCGCCTCGACGACGTTGTAGGCGATGGTCACGGCGACGACGAGGCGGATCCGGCGGCGCAGCACGGCCGCGCGGGCGGGCCCGGGGGCGCGGCCGTGCGCGGCGGGTGCGTCGGGCGCGCCGGGTGCGGCCGGCCGGGCGGCGTCGTCGGGGAGGGGTGCGGTGCTCATGCGCACGCGCAGTCGGGGCCGCAGCAGGTCGGGTCCACGGCGAGCACCAGCGTGAGCAGGTCGCCGAGCGCGGGCCCCAGGCCGGCGTCCGCGAGCCGGTACCAGGTGCGGCGGCCGTCGCGGACGGCGTCGACGAGGCCGCACCCCCGCAGGCAGGCGAGCTGGTTGGACATGACCTGCCGGGAGACGCCGAGGGCCTCCGCGAGGTCCGACGGGCAGGCGGGCGCCTCCCGCAGGGCGAGCAGGACGCGCGTCCGGGTCTCGTCCGACAGGGCGTGCCCCAGCCGGGCGAGCGCCGCGGTGTGCGTGAGGGTGACCGTCTCCACGGGGCCGACAGTACAAGGATCGCTGTACCGTCGACGCCGGGGGTGCGACGATGACGGCGTGCCCCTGTTCGCCGTCGCCGCGCCCGACGCCCACGGCCGCCCGGACCCGGCCGTCGCCGTGCGCGGCGCCCGGGCCGCCGACGCCCGGGGGATCGCCCTCGTGGCCGCCACCCGCGGGCCGCTGCCCGACGGCTTCGCGGCGCGGGTCGCCGGCTGGTCCGTCGACCCGGCGCGGCACCTGCTCGTCGCCGAGCGGGAGGGAGCGGTCGTGGGCTGGGCGATGCTGGCACGCTGGGACGGGCACGACGACGTCCCGGACGGCCTCTACGTCTCGGCGCTCACCGTGCACCCGGACCGCCGGCGCACCGGCGCGGGCACCCGGCTGCTCGCGGCGCTGCTCGAGCGCGCCGACGGCGACGTCCGCAGCGTGGTGAACGCGCGCAACACCCCGTCGCTGGCACTGCACGCCCGGCACGGGTTCACCGAGGCGGGCCGGGCCGCGACGTACGCGGGCATCGAGTTCGAGGGCGGCACGGGCGTGCTGCTGCACCGGCGACGACAGGAGGACGTGACGTGACGGACGGCGGGCGCTACCGCGTGATGACCGTGTGCACCGGCAACATCTGCCGGTCGCCGATGGCCGAGGTGGTGCTGCGCGACCGGCTCGGGTCCGCCGGGCTGGGCGACCGGGTGGTGGTCGACTCCACGGGCGTGAGCGACGAGGAGCACGGCAACCCGATCGACCGCCGAGCACGCGCCGCGCTCGCGGCCCGGGGGTACCCGGTCCCGGCGCGGCAGGCGCGGCAGGTGCGCGGCTCCGACCTGGCCGAGCGCGACCTGGTGCTCGCCATGACGGCGTCGCACGCGCGGGCGCTGCGGCGGCTCGCCCCGGACGACGAGGCCGCGTCGCGCGTGGTGATGTTCCGGACGTTCGACCCGGCGGCCCCGGCGGTCCGGGACGTGCGCGACGAGCACGTCCTGGACGTCGACGACCCCTGGTACGGCGGGCCGCAGGAGTTCGAGGTCTGCCTCGACGAGATCGAGGCGGCGGCCGACGGCGTGGTGGAGGCGGTCCGGGCGGCGCTGGACGAGCGGGACGCGACCCGGGCCTGACGTGCGGCCGACCCGGCCGGCGTCCCGGTGCCGTCCGGGCGGCCCCCCGGGGCGCCGGCCCGCCCCGCGCCCGCCCCGCGGCGTCAGCCCGCCAGGAACCGCGCGATCCGGGCGTCCCACCCCCGGATCGCCTCGGGCGTCTCCGCGACCTCCAGGGTCGCGGCGGGCAGCAGCTCCGCGAGCCGCTCGGCCGTGCTGACCGGGTGCCCGGGGTCGGTCGCCCAGGGGAGCAGCAGCGTGGGGTGCGGCAGGGCGGCCAGCGCGTCCGGGCCGGGCAGGTCGGACAGCACCGCGCCCCGCATCGCGGACGGCAGCAGGTGCTCGGGGACGGCCGGCTCGCCGTCGGAGGGCCAGCCGCCCGCCGCCAGCACGGGCACGGGCGGCTCCGCGGCGACGGCCCGCAGCCAGGGCGCCAGGCCGTGCCGCTCGATCGCCTGCGCCGCGGCCTCGTACCCGGCGGTGTGCGGGGCCCGGGTCTCCCAGGCCGTCGGCGGGATCGTCAGGACGAGCCGCCGGAACCGCTCCGGGCGCCGGGTCGCGGCCCACAGGACGGCCGCGGTGCCCATCGAGGCGCCCACGGCGTCGACGGGCTCGCCGGGCGACACCGCGTCGAGCAGCGCCAGCAGGTCCCCGGCGAGCGCCGGCCAGGTGTACGACGCCGGGTCCGCCTCGCCGGTCGAGGCTCCGTGCCCGCGGGCGTCGTACCGCACGAGGCGGCGGCCGGGCAGCGCGGCGGCGAGCGCCGACCGGTCGAGCGCGCCGTGCGCGGCGTCGGCGGCACGGCTGGCGGTGAGCCCGTGGGCGACGACGACGGCGCGCCCCTCCCTGCCGGTCACGTCGTACGCCAGCCGGGCGCCGGGCAGGTCCAGGTGCAGGTCGGGGTGCTGGTCCGTCACGCCCTCACGCTAGACGGGCGCACCGACACGCGCCCGGGGCAGGATGGCGGGGTGAAGGTCTCGTCCCGCTCCCACGTGCCCCCGTTCGCCGTGATGGACATCGTCGCGGCCGCGAACGCCCGCCGAGCCGCCGGCCAGTCCGTGCTGAACCTCTGCGTGGGCGAGCCGTCGGCGGGCGCCTCGGACGTGGTGCGGGAGCGGGCCGTGCAGCTGCTCGCCGGCGGGGACCTCGGCTACACGGAGGCCCTGGGCTCGCCCGCTCTGCGCGCGGCGATCGCCGGCCACTACCGCTCCTGGTACGACGTCGAGGTCGACCCGGCGCGCGTGGCCGTCACGACCGGCTCGTCCGGCGGGTTCCTGCTGGCCTTCCTCGCCGCGTTCGACGTCGGCGACCGCGTGGCCCTCGCGCGCCCGGGCTACCCGGCGTACAGCAACATCCTCGCCTCGCTGGGCTGCGAGGTGGTCGAGCTGCCGTGCGGGCCGGAGACCCGGTACCAGCCGACGGTCGAGCAGCTCGAGGCGCTGCCGCAGCCGGTCGACGGCCTCGTGGTCGCCGGGCCCGCGAACCCCACCGGCACCCTGGTCGACCGGGCGGCGCTCGACGCGCTGGCCGGCTGGTGCGCGGACCACGGCGTCCGGCTGGTGTCCGACGAGATCTACCACGGCATCACCTACCCGGACGCGGCGGCCGCCGAGCCCGGGCCCGCGGGCGCCCCGACGGCGGCCACCGCCCTGGGGTCCGGCGCGGTGGTGGTCAACTCGTTCTCGAAGTTCTGGGCGATGACGGGCTGGCGGCTCGGGTGGCTGCTGCTCCCGGACGACCTGGTGCAGCCGGTCGACGCGCTCGCGGGCAACGTCGCGCTGTGCCCGCCGGCGCTGGCGCAGCACGCGGGCGTCGCCGCGTTCACGCCCGAGGGGTACGCCGCGGCGACCGCGAACGTCGCGCAGTACGCCGCGTCCCGCCGCACCGTCCTGGACCGCCTGCCCGAGCTCGGCTGGGCCCGCGTCGCCCCGGCGGACGGCGCGTTCTACGTGTACGCCGACATCTCCCCGTCGGGGCTCGACTCCCGCGAGTGGTGCCGGCGGCTGCTCGACGAGGCGGGCGTGGCGCTCACGCCCGGCACCGACTTCGACCGCGTCGACGGCCACGACTGGGTGCGGCTGTCGTTCGCGTCCGCGCCCGAGGTCGTCGCGGAGGCGGTGGACCGGGTCGTCGCCTGGCAGGCCCGGCTGTAGGGGGGCCACCGCCGGAACCGGCCGCGGGCGCCGCTCGTTGCCCCGGCAGGACGTGCGCCCACGGGCGCGGACGAGGAGGTCGGCATGAGGTGTCCCACCGACGGGGCCGAGCTGGTGATGGCGGAGCGGCAGGGGGTCGAGATCGACTACTGCCCGTCGTGCCGCGGCATCTGGCTGGACCGCGGCGAGCTCGACAAGATCCTCGACCGCGCCGCCGGCGTCCCCGCCGGTGCCCCGCCGGCCCCTGCCGTCCCGCTGCCGCCCGAGCCGGGCTACGGCGGGTACCCGCCCGCCCCCGCGGCGCCGGGCCACGGCGACGACCGGCGGTACGACGACCGCGGGGACCGGCGGTACGGCGACCGGTACGGCGACGACCGGCGCGGCGCGCGCGACGACGACCGGCGCGACCCCCGCGACCCCCGCTACCCGTACGGCCGCAAGAAGCGCCGCGAGTCGTGGCTGGGCGACCTGCTCGACTTCGACTGACCGGCCGCCCGGGCCGCGCAACGCGCCGGACACGTGGCTGACCTACCCTCGGCCGCGTGGACGTGGCGGTGCTGGGGGCGACGGGGGACGTGGGGCGGCAGGTCTGCGCCCAGCTCATCGAGCGGCGGGTGCTGCCGACGACCTCGCGGCTGCAGCTCGTGGGCCGTCACGGCGGAGCCTCCGGGCGCGCGACGTACGGGCTGCGCGCCGACCTCGTGGACGCGTACGACGAGCACGCCCCGCTGATCGACGTGGCGCTCGACCCGCAGGACGTGGTCGCGGACGTCGTCGTGCTCACGGCGGGCCGCACCGCGCCGGCGCGCGCGGGGGCGAGCACCGACCGGGCGGCGCTCGCGGCCGGGAACCTCGCGGTCTTCGAGTCGTACGCGCGCGCCATCGCGCGGTACGGGTCCGGTCACGAGGTCGTCGTGGTGGTGTCGAACCCGGTCGAGCTCGCGGTCGCCGTCGTCGCGCGCGAGCTCGGGCGCCACCGCGTCATCGGCATGGGTGCGTGGCTGGACACCCTGCGGTTCCGGCGGGAGACGGCCGTGTCGCTGGGCGTGCGGCGGCACCGCGTCGGCGGGTTCGTGGCCGGGCAGCACGGGGACGACCTGGTGCCGCTGTGGTCGACCGTGCGGATCAGCGGCCTCGACGTCGAGGAGCGCCGCCGGGCGGTGGCGCGGTTGCGAGGCGGGCGCACGCTCGACGGGTTCGGCGCCGAGATCGAGGCGGCGAAGCAGGAGCTCGCGGAGGTCGGCGCGCACGACGCGGGGCGCGCGTTCGCCCTGGTGGACACCTGGCCGGCCGACCTGCGCGTCGTCGCCCGGCCGTGGCTGACGCACCAGAGCGGGGCGAAGACGGCCTCGGCCACCGCGGCGGCGACCGTCGACCTGGTCGACACGATCCTCGACGGCCGCGAGACGGTGGTGGCCGGGCAGGTGGACCTGGCGGGCGAGGTGAGCGTGGCCGGCAGGCCGGTGCACGGCGTGCTGGGCGTGCCGGTGGTGCTCGGTCCGGAGGGCTGGACGCGGGTGCTGCTGGACGAGCTCCCGCCCGACGAGGAGCGGCGGCTCGCGGCCGTCGCCGGGCGGATCGGTGCGGCGGTGGCGGGCTGGCAGGCGGAGGCGGCGCGCGCCGCGACGTCAGCGGGACCGGACGGCGCCGGGCCGGCGGAGACCGGGGCCGCTCCCGGCGCGACCGCCCCGGCCGCTCCCGCCGGGACCGTCCCCGAGCCCGGTGCCGCGGACGTCGTCCCCGGCACCACGCCCGCCGGTGTGGCAGCCGACGCCTCCGACCCGGACGAGACGCCGTGGACCGCCCACGTCGTCGCCGACCACCGCACCGGGACGATCGCCGCCCTGTCGGCGGTGTTCGCGACGCGGGGGGTGAACTTCGACGCGCTCAGCACGACGTACTCGGCCGGGGACGCCGGCACCGTCGTGATCCGGTTCCGGGCGGACGCGCGCCGGTGCCGGGCCCTGGAGCGTGCGATCGCCCGCCTCGCGGTGGTGCGGTCGGTCGGCGTGGCCCCGGCCGGTGACGAGCCGCGCTGACCCCGGTCGTCGGACCAGGGGGGGCGACGCCGGCGCGCCACGCGGTTAGGCTGACCCCACAACTCAACACGCTGCTCGAACCGCGGCGGGAGAGCCCTCCCGCAGGCACCGGGTCCGCCCGGGTGCCGCGCGAGGCGCCGAAGGAGCAACCCTCCCCGGGAATCTCTCAGGCCCCCGTACCGCCGTGGCGAGGCAACTCTGGAAAGCGACCGCCCCCGCCCGTCCCCGACGCGCGACCGGTCCACCGACGGTGCAAGTCGGCGCGCCCCGGCCCTCACGGGCACGGCGGACCGGCAAAACTCTCAGGTCGCCCGACCCCGCCGCGCGCGGGACGGCGGATGACAGAGCGGGGAGGCCGCGCCACCCGCACGTCCGTCCCCGCCCGCCGACCCGGAGCAGCCGCGTGACCCCTCTCGAGTCCCTCCCGACCGACGTCCGCACCGCCCCCCGGGACGCGGCGCCCGCCGTCACCGACGCCGCCCGCGGCTTCGCGGACCGGCACGTCGGCCCGCGCCCCACCGACACCGACGCCATGCTCCGGCACGTCGGCGACGGGTGGCCGAGCCTCGACGCGCTGGTCGACGCCGCGGTCCCGGCGAGCATCCGCACCGGGCGGCCGCTCGCGCTGCCGGAGGCCCGCGGCGAGTCCGAGGTGCTGGCCGCCCTGCGGACGATCGCGGACAAGAACACCGTGCTGACGCAGATGATCGGGCTCGGCTACCACGACACGGTGACGCCGCCCGTGATCCGCCGGAACGTGCTGGAGTCCCCCGCCTGGTACACCGCGTACACGCCGTACCAGCCGGAGATCTCCCAGGGCCGGCTGGAGGCGCTGCTGAACTTCCAGACGGTCGTCTCGGACCTCACCGCGCTGCCGGTCGCGAACGCGTCGCTGCTGGACGAGGCGACGGCGGTGGCCGAGGCCGTCGCGCTCATGCACCGCGCGGCGAGGGGCCGCGCGGGCGTCGTCCTCCTGGACGCCGACTGCCTGCCGCAGACGCTCGCCGTGACGCTGGGCCGGGCGCAGGCCGCCGGGCTGGCGGTGCGGGTCGCCGACCTGACCGCGGGCCTGCCGGACCTGGGCGACGAGGCGCTGGTCGGCCTGGTGCTGCAGGCCCCGGGCGCGTCGGGCGCCGTGCGCGACCTCGCCCCGCTGGTCGCCGCCGCCAAGGACGCGGGCGCGCTCGTGACCGTCGCCGCGGACCTGCTGTCCCTGACCCTGCTGACGCCGCCCGGGGAGCTCGGCGCGGACATCGCGGTCGGGTCGGCGCAGCGGTTCGGCGTCCCGCTGTTCTACGGCGGGCCGCACGCGGCGTACATGGCGGTGCGCACCGGCCTGGAGCGGTCGCTGCCGGGCCGCCTGGTGGGGGTGTCGGTCGACGCCGACGGTGCGCCCGCCTACCGGCTCGCGCTCCAGACCCGCGAGCAGCACATCCGCCGCGAGAAGGCGACGAGCAACATCTGCACCGCGCAGGCGCTGCTGGCGATCGTCGCGTCGATGTACGCCGTCCACCACGGCCCGGACGGGCTGCGGGAGATCGCGGAGCGGGTGCACGCCCGCGCCTCGTCGCTGGCCGCGGGCCTGCGCGCGGGCGGCGTCGAGGTGACGCACGCCGCGTTCTTCGACACGGTGCGCGCCGTCGTCCCGGGCCGCGCCCGCGCCGTCGTCGCGGCCGCCGCCGCGCGCGGCATCAACGTGTGGGCAGCGGACGACGACCACGTGCAGGTGGCCTGCGACGAGGTGACGACCGAGCGGCACGTCGCCGAGGTGCTCGCGGCGTTCGCCGACGCGGGCCTGCTCGCGCCCGGCGCCCCCGCGGCCCCGGACACCGCCCCCGCGATCCCGGCGGCGCTGCGCCGCACCTCCGCCTACCTCACGCACCCGGTCTTCCACCGGTACCGCTCCGAGACGGCGATGCTCCGGTACCTGCGCGCGCTGTCCGACAAGGACCTGGCCCTGGACCGGACGATGATCCCGCTGGGCTCCTGCACGATGAAGCTCAACGCGACGGTCGAGATGGAGGCCATCTCCTGGCCCGGGTTCGCGGGCCTGCACCCGTTCGTCCCGGCCGAGCAGGCCGCCGGCTACGCGGAGCTCATCGGGGACCTGGCCGGCTGGCTCGCGGAGATCACCGGGTACGCGGCGGTGTCCGTGCAGCCGAACGCCGGGTCGCAGGGGGAGTTCGCCGGGCTGCTGGCCATCCGCGGGTACCACGAGGGCCGGCGCGGCGAGGCGCTGGCCGCCGGCGCCGCGCCCGAGGACGTCCCGGTCCGCGACGTCTGCCTCATCCCGGCGTCCGCGCACGGCACGAACGCCGCCTCCGCCGCGCTGGCCGGCATGCGCGTGGTCGTGGTGGCGACCGCCGAGGACGGCTCGGTGCAGCTCGACGACCTGCGGGCGAAGCTCGAGCAGCACGGCCCGCGCGTCGCCGCGATCATGATCACGTACCCCTCGACGCACGGCGTGTACGAGGAGGACGTGCGCGAGGTCTGCGACCTGGTGCACGAGGCCGGCGGCCAGGTCTACATCGACGGGGCGAACCTCAACGCGCTCGTCGGGCTGGCCCGGCCGGGCGAGTTCGGCGGCGACGTGTCGCACCTCAACCTGCACAAGACGTTCTGCATCCCGCACGGCGGCGGCGGCCCGGGCGTCGGCCCGATCGGCGTCGCGGCGCACCTGGTGCCGTACCTCCCGGCCACCGACGTGGTGCTGGGGGAGGGCGCGGCGCTCGCGGGCGGGTCGGCGCCCGCGGTGTCGGCCGCCCCGTTCGGGTCGGCGGGCATCCTGCCGATCTCGTGGGCGTACGTCGCGCTGATGGGCGGCGACGGCCTCCGCCGGGCGACCGAGACCGCGGTGCTGTCCGCGAACTACCTCGCCTCCCGCCTCGACCCGCACTTCCCCGTGCTCTACACCGGTCCCGCGGGCCTGGTCGCGCACGAGTGCATCCTCGACCTGCGCGGCATCACGAAGCAGACCGGCGTGACCGCCGAGGACGTCGCGAAGCGGCTCATGGACTACGGGTTCCACGCCCCGACCCTGTCGTTCCCGGTCGCGGGGACCCTCATGGTCGAGCCCACCGAGAGCGAGGACCTGGCCGAGCTCGACCGGTTCGTCGACGCCCTGGTCGCGATCCGCGGCGAGATCGACGCGGTCGCCGCGGGGCGCTGGCCGGTGGCGGACTCCCCGCTGCGGAACGCGCCGCACACCGCCGCGGCCGTCACCGCCGACGAGTGGGAGCACCCGTACGGCCGCGAGCTCGCCGCCTACCCGGTCGCGAGCCTGCGCGGCGGCAAGTACTGGCCGCCGGTCCGGCGGATCGACGGCGCCCACGGGGACCGCAACCTCGTGTGCTCCTGCCCGCCCGTCGAGGCCTACGCCGAGGGAGAGACCCTGTGACCGACCCGACCACCCCGCCCGTCGCGGCCGCCCCGGCCACGGACGCCGCCGGCGACGTCGTGCTGTCGCCGCTGCACGCGGAGCACGAGGCCCTCGGCGCGACCATGACGCCGTTCGCCGGCTGGCTGATGCCGCTGCGCTACGCGGGCGACCTGGCCGAGCACCAGGCGGTGCGCACCGCGGCCGGGCTGTTCGACCTGTCGCACATGGGCGAGCTCCACGTCGACGGCCCGGGGGCGGGCGCCGGGCTGGACCGCGCGCTCGTCGGGAACATCTCCGGGCTCGCGGTCGGTCGGGCGCGCTACACGATGATCGTGGCGGAGGACGGCGGCATCCTCGACGACCTCATCGTCTACCGGCTCGCGGACGCGTCGTTCCTCGTCGTCGCCAACGCCGCCAACGTCGCCGTCGTGCGCGACGCGCTGGCCGAGCGGCTCGCCGGGGCGGACGCCTCGCTGACGGACCGCACCCTCGAGACCGCGCTGGTCGCGGTGCAGGGCCCGCGCGCGGTGGAGGTCGTCACCGGCCTGGTGGCCGACCCGGACGAGGCCGCGGCGGTGCGCGACGTGCGGTACTACGCGGCGGTCCGGGCCACCGTCGCCGGCGTGCCTGCGCTGGTCGCCCGCACGGGCTACACCGGCGAGGACGGGTTCGAGCTGTTCGTCCCCGCGGACGCCGCGCCCGGTCTGTGGCGGGACCTGCTCGAGGCGGGGCGCCCCGTCGGCCTGGTGCCGGCCGGCCTCTCGGCCCGCGACAGCCTGCGGCTCGAGGCCGGCATGCCCCTGTACGGCAACGAGCTGGACCGCACGACCGCCCCGCACGACGCCGGGCTGGGGCGCGTGGTGCGGCTCGACAAGACCACGCCCGACGGCGAGCCGCTGCCGTTCGTCGGGCGCGAGGCGCTCGCCGCCCGCGCGCACGCGACGCCGTCCCGGGTGCTCGTCGGGCTGGTCGGCCTCGGCCGCCGCGCCGCCCGTCACGGCCACGAGGTCCTCACCGGGACCGGCGCCGACGCGGCGACCGTCGGCCGGGTGACGTCCGGCGCGCCGTCGCCGACCCTCGGCACGCCGATCGCGATGGCGTACGTGACCCCGGAGGTCTCGGCGCCCGGCACCGAGCTCGCGGTCGACGTCCGCGGCCGCCGCGAGCCCGTCCGCGTGGTGGAGCTGCCGTTCTACCGTCGGTCCTGACCGGCGGAGCACGCCCGGCCCGCCCGCACGTCCCGACCCGTCCCCGACGCCCGACCCCCACGACCCCCGGAGATCACCCATGAGCGACGTCCCCGCCCACCTGCAGTACACCGCCGAGCACGAGTGGATCGACGGTGAGGCGCCGGCCACCGTCGGCATCACGAAGAACGCCGCGGACGCCCTCGGCGACATCGTGTACCTGGAGCTGCCGACGGTCGGCAGCGAGATCGCGGCCGGCGCCGTCGTGGGCGAGGTCGAGTCCACCAAGTCGGTGTCGGAGCTGTTCTCCCCCGTGTCCGGGACCGTGGTGGAGGTGAACCAGTCGGCGGTGGACGAGCCCTCGGTCGTCAACGCCGACCCGTACGGTGAGGGGTGGCTGTTCCGGGTGGACGTCACGGGCACCGGGGCGCTGCTGTCGGCCGAGGAGTACGCCGCCTCGATCACGGACTGAGACGGGCCCGGAGGGGCGCTAGGCCGTTCGGGTGGTTCTGGTCCGACCGGGTGGGAATCGTTTCCCGGCCGAGTGACCTGGGACTTCGGTCCTATCACATGACCCGTTCGTACGTACCTCGCCGACGCGCCGGGCCGTCGGGTGAGAACCGAACTGCGATCGCGACCGCCACACTTGCCGATCAACCGGGAGTCGGCAGCCGGGAACCCCCAGCAGCCGGTACTCGTCCCTCACCCGGAGGTCATCATGGCCACTCTCGAGCTCGCCCCCACCACGGCGACCAGCATCCTCGGCGAGCCGCTCACCACCCGTGAGCGCGTCGTCCTCGCGGAGCTCAGCGAGGACGTGACCCTCGAGGACATCGCGCGCCGGCTCTTCGTCACCCGGAACACCGTGAAGTCCCAGGTGCGGTCGGTCTACCGCAAGATCGGCGTCTCCACGCGCGCCGAGGCGGTCGCCTGGGCGCACGCCGCCGGGATCCGCTGACCTCCGGGCCGGGCCCCGCGGGGCCGGCACCCTCGCGACGCAGGGCCGCGTCCGCCTGAGCCGGCGGCCGGGGCCCTGCGGCGTCGCGCGGGCGGCTCAGGCGCCGGAGGCGCGGCGGGCCTCCCGGAGCACGTGCTCGGCGAGGTCCCGGGCCGCGGTCGACGGCCGACGGCTGCGCGCCCACACGACGCGCAGCGTCCGCCGCAGGTCGACCCCCTCGACCGGGACGGCCCGCAGGTCGCCGCGCGCGATCTCGTCGGCGACGGTCAGCCGGGACAGCACCGCCGCGGGTCCGCCGCCGCGGACGACGTTCTTCACCGCCGACGTCGACCCGAGCTGCGCGGGCGCCCCGGCGAGCGGGTGACCCGCGGCGGTCAGCGCCCGCTCCAGCACCGCGCGCGTGCCGGATCCGGCCTCCCGCACGGCCAGCGGGGCGGTCGCGAGCTCCGCCGCGGTCAGCGGCCGGCGACGGCGGGCCCACGAGTGCCCCGGCGCGACGACGACGACCAGCTCGTCCTCGCCCAGCGACCGCGCCTCGAGGCCGTCCTCGACGTCCGGCCCCTCCACGAACCCGAGGTCCGCGCGGCCGTGCAGCACCGCGTCCATGACGTCCCGCGAGTTCGCCACCACGAGGTCGACGACGGGTGAGCCCGCGGGCCGCGACGCGAGCCAGCCGGGCACCAGGTACTCCGCGACGCTCAGGCTCGCCGCCACCCGCACGCGACCCTGCTGCGCGGTCCGCAGGGCCACCACCTCGCGCTCGAGGGCGTCCGAGGCGGCGAGCACGTCGCGGGCGCGCGCGAGCAGCGCCACCCCCGCGGGCGTCAGCCGGGTGCCGGACGCGGAGCGGGTGAGCAGCGTCAGGCCCGTCTGCCGCTCGAGCCGGCGCAGTCCCGTGCTGACGGACGGCTGGGCGAGGCCCAGGGCGCGGGCGGCGGCGGACAGCGAGCCGTGCGCGTCGACCGCGTCGAGCAGCTCGAGCGCGCCCAGCGGCACGCGGCGACCGGCCGGGGAGGTCTCGTCCATAGCCTCAGGCTAGAGGGCGCGAGCGAACCCGGCGTTCCGGCGGCCGACCGCACGGCGCACCGTGGAGACGTGACCACGACGCAGCCCCACGACCACCCCGCCCCCGCCGGCGGCCCGGACGCCGCCACGCCCGCGGGGGCTGCCGTGCCCGCGCCGCCCGCGCCGCCCGCG